>JBEEPA010000226.1:0-12154 GCA_041191385.1 Bacteroidota bacterium
TGAAAACCAGTAACTTTTTAGGTTATAGAAATGGCAAAGCCTTTTCTGCCTTTTTTACTTTTATTATTTTTTTAAGTAACTTCACTTTAAGTGCACAAGATTTAATTATTAATACTGCCGACATTTTAGCAAATGTTACTAATGGTAGTACAAGTGCTGTAATTACTAAATCTGGAACCGATTTAACTATTACCAAAACGGGTGGTACTACTTCACCTTTGCATGGTACATATCCTTCTGGACCGCCAATGAATACTATTCCCGAAAATGCTGGAAACAATATTGAAGGTTTACATTTAGGACGAACTTGGGGTGCTTTTGGTACGGGTTGGGTGAATAATTACGGACAATTACGCAGTGAAACTTACACTTTTGTTTTTTCTAAAAAATTATTGAAATATCAGGTTATTGTTGGAGCACTTAACGAAAATGCAGATGGGATAGAAAAATTAAGAGTTGTAGATGTTAAAAATGCTGGTGTTTCTGTTTTAAGCGATGTTAGTTTTACTATTCGAATTGATTTTAACGATGCTACCTCAGATAGTTTAACATTTGATGCTACAACACGAACTATACAAGGACAAGCTCATCCCAGAGGAACTGGGTGGAACGAATCTTCATTATTTACTATTGAATCTACCGAGCCTTTTGATGAAATTGTATTTGAACGCTATGATGTTGTAAATAATCGTCCGGATAAAAATGCTTTTGGCGAAAATTACTCCAATGGTGTTTCTTTAACATCTATGGGCTTATTTTATGCTCCTACAATATTACCTGTTGATTTATTAAATTTTACCGCAAAAAATGATAAAAATTTAGGTGTAGTTTTATCTTGGAAAACAGGAAGCGAAATAAATAATGAAGGTTTTTATATACTTTGGAAAACTGATAATAAAGAATGGGAATCTTTAGCTTTTGTGAATGGCTTTGGAAATTCAACTCAAACCAATACCTATCAATTTATTCATCCTAATCCTTCTAAAGGTGAAAATTATTACAAATTGGCGCAAAAAGATTTTGATGGATATAAAATTTGCTCGGATATAGTTAGTATTAGTTGGGAAAGCGAGTTTATAATAAACGTATTTCCAAATCCGGCAAATAATCATGTTCAAATAGTTAGTAAAGATTTACCTATTGATCGCATAGAAATTTATACTAGCGAGGGCGATTTATCCGAAACCTTTGCAGTAAATAACAAGGATATAATTTTAAATATTATTCAGTTACCTCGATGCATATACTTTTTTAAAATATTTACATTAGATAATGTAAGTACTAAAAAAGTTATAGTTACTTACTAAAATATAATAATTTTTAAAGCGATTTGTTATAATAAATTCTTTATCCTTTTACCTTCCTTTGTGCAACGCCGGTGTATTCGCTTAGGGGGCGGATGAGGCGGTTGTTGGCGGTTTGCTCTAGGATGTGGGCGCTCCAGCCGGTAATGCGACTCATGACAAATATCGGCGTGAACATTTCTATATCAAAACCCATCATGTAATAGGCTGGTCCTGCTGGGAAATCTAGATTAGGATGGATGTTTTTTTCGCGCAACATACCCTCTTGTAATATGTCGGCGATTTGTAACCAATGCTCGCCACCAGTATATTGTGCCATTAATCGGGTGTATTTAAACATTGTTGGCACTCTGCTATCGCCGTTTCGGTAAACACGATGACCAAAGCCCATGATTTTCACTTTGTTTTCTAAAGCATTTTTTAACCACTCTGCAGCATGGTTGGGCGAAGCAATTTCTTTGAGTACGTGCATTACTTGCTCGTTTGCACCGCCGTGTAAAGGACCTTTTAAAGCACCAATTCCGCCACAAACCGCGCTATATAAATCGGATGTGGTGGAGGTTATTACTCTACAAGTAAAAGTAGAAGCATTAAAAGAATGCTCGGCATATAAAATTAACGAAACATCAAAAGCTTTTACCACCTCTGGTGCAGGAACTTTACCAAAACACATGTGGAAAAAGTTTTCGGATAAGCTTAAATCTTCCCTTGGTGCAATATACTCCAAGCCCTTACTAAAACGATAATGCGCTGCTATAAGTGTTGGAATTTTAGCCAATAGAGCTATAAATTTATCAATGTTCACCTCGGGAAAATTATCCCAAATGCGCACGTCCTCCATACCTAAAAAACTTACGCCCGTGCGCAAAGTATCCATAGGATGAGCCGATTTTGGAAAAGCCTGAACCACTTTTAACAAATCCGCCGAAATGGCTCTTTTGCTTTTTTCGGCGTGTAAAAACGCCTCTTTTTGCTGCACATTGGGTAATTCTCCATAAATTAACAAATACGCCACCTCCTCAAAACTACAATGCGCACTTAATTCTTCCACAGGATAACCCCTGTAGGTAAGCGAATTACTCTCTGCCATTACCTTAGAAACCGCACTTTCATCTGCCACCACACCTGCTAATCCTTTAGGAACGTAAATTTTGTTTGAAGCATCCATCGTAGTAAAATTTAAGGGTGAGTACTGTTAAATTTATTGATTATCGTTTAGTTTAAAATTAAAAATCCCCGCGTCCAAATCGTTGTATTTTTCGTAATTCAGCACCTCATACAAGCGCTTACGGGTTTGCATTTGGTTAAGTAAAGATTCTTGTGAGCCTTCATTTTTAATGGTTTGCAAACCCAATTCCACCGCAAACAAAGCTAAACGCTGTGTGGTAACTGGGTAAATTACCAAATTGTAACCTAAGTTTTCTAGTTGTTGTGTATTGAGTAATTTGGATTTTCCAAACTCTGTCATGTTTGCCAATAAAGGCACATCAATCGCTTTTCTAAACAATTCAAATTCTTGCTCGTTTGCCAAAGCTTCGGGAAAAATCATATCCGCCCCAGCATCCACATACGCTTTAGCTCTATCAATTGCAGCATCTAAACCTTCTACTCCTCGCGCATCGGTTCGGGCAATCAGTAAAAAATTACTATCCAATTTTGCCCTGCTTGCGGCATTAATTTTTTTAATCATTTCGTCCTTAGGCACCAACTGTTTATTATCCAAATGTCCGCAACGTTTTGGATTTACTTGGTCTTCGATATGGCATCCTGCCAAGCCTAAATAATCCAATTCCTGTATGGTACGCACCACATTCATGGTTTCGCCAAAACCAGTGTCAATATCTAAAATAGTAGGTAAAGAGGTAATTTTTGCGATGTTTAACGATTGTTGAACCACCTCGCTTAAAGTGGTTAAACCAATATCTGGCAAACCCAAGGAATTTGCCATTACTGCGCCACTTACATACACGCCATCAAAACCGGTTTGCTCAATTAATTGTGCTACAATAGGATAATAAGCACCCGGAAATTGTAACAATTTACCCGATTGTAATTGCGCCCTAAAATTTTGGCGTTTAATTGCTGGATGTTGGTTGGATAGTATCATTAAAATATGCCTTTTGTATCGGGTTGATGATTGAGTAAAGAATTTGTGTCCACTTGTACATTTAGTTGCATTACTTCTTGCGGAGTTAAATTCGCTAAATTTTCGCACAATTGAATAAAACGATTGCGCTCTTCTGCTGTGATGATATTTTTGGTAAGCGTATCAAATTTATGAATATAGTTTTGGCGCACAAAGGGTTTAGCGCCAGCAGGATGGGCGTTGGCTCTTTCCAACTCATCCGCTAAAATTTGTCCGTTTTTAAAAGTAATAATTACTTTACCGCCAAATGCTTTAAAATCTGGGTTTGGATCGTGGTATTTTTTCGTCCATTTTTCGTCCTCTACCGTAGTAATTTTATGCCACAAACTTACCGTATCTGCCCTGTTGGCTCTTTCTTTTGCATAACTGTCTTCGTGATGCCAATACCCATCTTGTAAAGCTACTGCAAAAATGTACATGATGCTATGATCCAGTGTTTCGCGTGATGCATTTGGATCCATTTTTTGCGGATCGTTACTTCCTGTACCAATCACATAATGCGTATGGTGCGAGGTTTCAATTACTATTGATGCTATATCATCAAAATTGGTAATATGTTCGCGCATTTTAATGGCTAAGTCTATTAAAGCCTGACTTTGATATTCTGCTGAGTGTTCCTTCGTGTAGGTTTCTAAAATGGCTCTTTTTTCCTCGCCATCAGCAGGTAATGGCACAATATATTCCGCATTAGGACCATCTAAAACCCAAGCAATTACAGAGTCCTCGCCTTCATAAATTGGCGATGGTGCTTTTTCGCCACGCATAGCTCTATCTACTGCCTCAATAGCTAATTTTGCCCCATGTCCGGGAACATAAGCCTTCCAGCTCGAAATTTCTCCTTTTCTACTTTGTCGGGTGCTGATTGAGGTATGTAATGCTTGCTGAATGGCTTGATAAGTGGTATCTACATCCAAATTTAACAAAGCAGCAACTCCTGCGGCTTGCGCCGGACAAAGATGGGCTACGTGATCTATTTTATGTTTGTGCAAACAAATTCCTTTTACCAAATTTACGTGTACCTCATACGCAGCAACAATTCCTCGTAAAACATCGGCACCACTTTTTCCCAACTGTTGCGCTACAGCAATTACAGCGGGGATACTATCCGCAGGGTGACTGTAATCTGCAGCTAAAAAAGTATCGTGATAATCTAATTCTCTAACCGCTGTGGCATTTGCCCAAGCCGCCCACTCGGCATGTACTTTTATAGTATTTGGCATTCCAAAAACATTGGCACCTTTACCATCTGTTCGCAAATGACCTAAAGCTTGCGCACGTGCACTAGCAACCGGAGTGCGATTTAAAGAAGCCACCGCTACAGAGGCATTATCAATTATACGATTAATTACCATGTCCAACACCTCTTGGCTAATGGGCACCTTATCCACCGCCATTTTAGCTAATTTATAAGCCAGTTGCTCCTCCTTAGGCAACGATTTTTTACTAGGGTAAACCTTTACAACATGATGAATCATAACAAGGGATTTAAAAACATTTTCAAAGTACGCTTAAGTTACAAAAAATGTTTTACATCCCGATGCGGTTGCGATTAAATAGTTGTTGATATGATGAGTTTTTTACAGAAAGAAAGGGTTTTATACCTACAACAAACCAATAATCTAAACTTTATTTACTTCGTTTTATTTTGGTTGGATTTTGACGAGTATCAAAAACATCTGCAATTTTTATAAATCCTTTTTCAAAATCTACAGAATAAATAAGTTTATGATTCTACGGGATTGTACCAGTAATTATTTCAAAAAATAATCTCTCACAGAAATCTCAGACTAACACAGATTATATAGGTTTAGATATTTTTCATTACGCTGATTACGTTAAACTTTACAGATTTACACAGATAATTTTTTTTTAATAAAATTTTAAGTAACCCTTTAGATCTGTTGGAGAACAAAAACTTGTGAGACTAAAAAAAACGAAGTTTTTTGATTCTGTGAAATCTTTCAAACGTAGTGGAATCTGAGAAAAAAAGTATAAATAAAAAACTCTGTGAATATCTGTGTGTTCTGTGAGAAATTGATATTAGATATAATAAAGGGGGAATCAGAATAATTTTTGATTTCAAGTAATCAAATCAAAATATTTTCTACAAATATAAACCAAGCATAAATAAAAGGTGATGCTAAAATCAAACCATCAAACCTATCCAAAACACCACCATGTCCGGGCATTAATTTTCCAGAATCCTTAACATTTAAACTTCTTTTCAACATACTTTGAACCAAATCTCCTAACGAACCAACCACAGCAATTATAATAGCAAAACCAATATACAACAATACAGGATATTCCTTAAAAAAGTACCAACATAAAAACCCCACAAAAACGGTTAAGAACGCTCCTCCTATTGCTCCTTCCCAAGTTTTATTTGGAGAAATTCTTTCGAACAATTTCTTTTTACCAAAAAAGTAACCTGATAAATAAGCACCCGTGTCATTCGCCCATTGCATTAGCAAAAAAGATAAAATTAAAATATAATTATAACTATAATTCACAAAACCTAAACGAACAAACAAAGCCATTGGAACAATCACATATAAAACGGGAGCAATCACATGTAATAAATTAGTAAAAGGCGCTTCGTTTTTTCGAAATAATTCGGTTAAAAATGGAACAAATAAAAAGGGGAAAAATAACCAAAAATAAAACGAAGGTAAATCAAAAATAAACGAACCTACTAAATATAAATAGGAAAAAAAAGATAAAAACAAACCATAAAAACGATGGGGAATAACATTTGAGTTTTTAAGCAACATTTGATAATACTCCCACGTGCCTACAACACCAAAAAATCCAAATAAAACTATTAAAAAAACGCCTTGATAAGCAAAAACAGATAACAACAGAACAGCTACAAACACAATGCCCGTTATGGCTCTTTTCTTCATACAATATATTTTTTACTGCTTAAACTAAACACCTTTATCAACTAAAATGTTTAAATAAATTCTTTATAAATATTAATGGATTTTGAAATTAATGAAATTAAAAATCCTCCAAAAAATGGAGGATTTTAATTAATTTTCTTGTGGATTAGAATTTTCATCCTCATTTTTTTGATCCAAAGTTTCATTTTCAACCTCAGCTATTTGAGGTTCGAAATTCCTAACACCAAAAATTTGCTCTAAATCTTCTTTAAAAATAACTTCCTTTTCCAATAATAAATTGGCTAGAGTAGATAATTTATCTTTATTTTCTATCAAAATAGATTTGGCATTTTGATAAGCTTGCTGAATAACTTTACTAATTTCTTCATCAATAATTTCAGCAGTTTTTTCGCTGTAAGGTTTTTGGATTCCAAAATCAGATTGACCACTAGAATCGTAATAACTAATATTCCCTAAACGTTCGTTTAAACCATAAATAGTTACCATAGCTTGTGCTTGCTTAGTTACTTTTTCTAGGTCGCTTAGAGCTCCAGTACTAATCTCACCAAAAATAATTTCCTCAGCAGCTCTACCACCTAAAGTAGCACACATTTCATGAAAAAGCTGATTAAAAGTAGTAATTTGTCTTTCTTCAGGTAAATACCAAGCTGCACCCAAAGATTTCCCTCTTGGAACAATCGTTACTTTAATTAACGGACTAGCATGTTCCAACATCCAACTTACAGTAGCATGTCCGGCCTCATGATAAGCAATTGTTTTTTTCTCATGCGGTTTAATAATTCTATTTTTCTTTTCTAAACCACCAATTACTCTATCCACAGCATCTAAAAAATCTTGTTTACCTACATGAGATTTGTTGGTACGAGCAGCAATTAAAGCTGCTTCATTACAAATATTAGCAATATCAGCACCAGAAAAACCAGGGGTTTGTCGAGCTAAAAACTCGATTTCAACAGTATCATCTATTTTAATAGGTTTTAAATGAACTTTAAAAATTTCTTTACGCTCATTCATATCTGGCATATCCACGTAAATTTGTCTATCAAATCTTCCTGGACGCATCAAGGCTCTATCTAAAATATCAGCACGGTTAGTAGCAGCAATTACAATAATACCACTATTACTTCCAAAACCATCCATTTCTGTTAACAACTGATTTAAAGTATTTTCGCGCTCATCGTTAGCATTTTGAGCAGGTGATTTACCTCTAGCTCTACCAATTGCATCAATTTCATCAATAAAAATAATACAAGGAGCTTTATCTTTAGCCTGGCGGAATAAATCTCTAACTCTAGAAGCACCTACTCCAACAAACATTTCTACAAAATCCGAACCCGAAAGCGAGAAAAACGGTACTTTAGCCTCACCAGCAACTGCCTTTGCAATTAAAGTTTTACCAGTTCCCGGAGGTCCAACCAATAATGCTCCCTTAGGAATTTTAGCTCCTAATACAGTATATTTTTTTGGGTTTTTTAAAAAATCTACAATTTCCATCACTTCCTGTTTTGCCTCTTCTAAACCTGCAACATTTTGGAAAGTAATTTCAACATTATTTTCTTTATCAAATAGCTTAGCTCGCGATTTACCAATATTGAAAATTTGTCCGCCCGGACCAGCTCCACCACCCATACGACGCATCATAAAAGCCCACAAACCAATAATTAAAGCAAAGAAAATGATATATTGTATCACATCATCCCACATCGAAGGTTGGCGATTAATATCGGTACGTTGTACTTCTAATAAAGCTGGATCAGCATTAATAATTTCGTTAACTTTAGCACTAAAATCGCTTAAATCCGTTACATCAAAAACATAATGAGCGCTTAAATTTTTCTTTTCTTTAATCTCTTTATGCTCGGCTTTATCCAAAGCCTTTTCGGTTAAGTAAACCTCAACATAATTGTAGTTATCCTCCCTTACGGTAACAATTTTTTTAATGTCACCTTCTTTTAAAAACTTGTAAAACTGATGATTTTCGATTTTTTGCGGGCCAGTTAAATCTTTAGCTAAAGGAATTGCAACAATAAGCAAAACCAAAACAACGTATATTATCCAAACAGGAAAGCCCTGATTACTTGTATTTTTTTTCTTTTCCATTATATTTTATTTAAGATTCTATTTCTGTTAATTCTGCATCAGCCCATAATTCTTCGATATTATAATGAGAACGAACATGCTCCTGAAAAACATGTAAAACTACATTAGAATAATCTAAAATAACCCATTCGCTATTTCCAAACCCCTCTTTTCTCCAAGGGCGTTGAGCTAAAGCATCTTTTACTTCTTTTGCTACACCTTCTGATATTGCCGCAACATGCGTACTGGATGTACCATGACAAACTACAAAATAACCACAAATTGCATTTTCTAATTTACTTAAGTCTAAAACTTTAATTTGATGTGCTTTAAAATTCTTTAATCCCTCTACAACAACGTCTAATAATTGATTCATATTTATTTATTTTTTTTTCCAACAAAATTGGATAATAATCTAGCAAAAGTAATGATTTTATCTAAGTTTGTATTATTTTAATGTATAGATAAAAAATATTTGTGATATTTTTAGATTATTATGACAAAAATTCCATTTAAAATACTAAACTTAACCGAATGTTCATCTACAAATGATGAAGCAAAAAAATGGATAAAGGAACTAAAACATCCCGAAGGATTAGTAGTTTACACCCTAAAACAGAGTGAAGGAAAAGGAATGGGGAACAACAAATGGGTTTCCGAAAATAATAAAAACTTAACATGCTCTGTAGTTTTAAGTCCAAATTTACCATTAAAAAACGCATTTATTTTAAATTGTATAATAGCATTGGTTGTTGTTGAAATTTTAGAAAATTTTGGAATTCAAAATATTAAAATAAAATGGCCAAATGATATTTTGGTTAATGATAAAAAAATTGCAGGAATATTAATTGAAAATATAAATTTCAAAAACAACATTAAACATACAATTGTTGGTATTGGCTTAAATATCAATCAAATAAAATTTAATAACACCCTACTCCACCGAAAAGCAACAAGTATTTTATTAGAAACAAAAGTTGAAAATTCTATCAAAGAAATTTTACATCAACTTTTAGATATTTTAGCTGAAACATATAGTGAGAGCAAAATAAATCCTATTGAAATTTTTCAAAAATACATTAAACAACTTTATTTAATGGATACTGAAAGTTGGTTTAAAGTAAATGAAGAAAAAATACAATTAACAATAAGAGGAATTGGCAATGATGGAACATTAGTAACTGAAGATCAAGAAGGAAATAGAAGAAAATTTTACTCTAAAGAAATACAATTTTTAATCTAGTTTCCTTAATCAAAACTTATTTATTTTTTTTGAACTTTAACAAACTCATACAAACGATATCCTCCATCAAATTGATAAATAATTAAAATATCTTTGGTAAGCTCTTTTATTGTGAAATCTTCATGATAAGTTAACCCTCTGCATTCATCAGCAATAGCATCTACAGTTAAAATTGCATTTCGTAAATAATATTTTCCGATTCCACAAGTATCTCTTTTTTCCGGTTCATTTATAGGTGTGAAACCAGTATATACTTTATCCTCAGTAAATGTAAAAAAGTAATCTTGATTTTCCATAACCACAACAGGACCTGCAACCATTTTCCACTCTCCCACCAACAAATTTACTTGCTCCTTTCTGCACGACCAAATGGAACTTACCAAAATAATTGCAAGTAAAGATTTTGGAAGTACCTTATATAAAATTTTATTACTCATGATGATATTTTTCATTAGCCAAAATTGTATGTGCTCTATATAATTGTTCTGTAAATAAAATACGAACCATTTGATGCGTTAAAGTTAACGATGAAAGAGATAATTTAGCATGCGCTTTTTTATATAAATCTTCACTGAAACCATAAGCACCTCCAATGATAAAAAGTAAATTGCTACCCATCATACGCCATTTTTCCAATTGTTGAGCTAATTGCATAGAAGAATATGAAACCCCTTTATCATCTAATAAAATTACAAAATCATTTTTTTGAATTTCCTTGATTAAAACATCAGATTCTGCCACTTTAATTTGCTCCATTGAAGCATTCCCAAACTTTTTTAATCCACCTAATTCAATGTATTCAAAAGCTACATAATGTTGTAAACGCTTCACATAATCGTTTACAATAATTTGATACTCTTTAGAAGTTGTTTTACCAATACTTACACAACGAATCTTCATATTTTTTAAGCAAAACGTTTTTTACGTACTATAAAAAATACCAAACTAATTAGAAAAACCAAAACAATAGGTACAATAAAATTAAACACTTTAATTTCCAACTCTTCTTCCTTTAATTTCTTTTTATCCAACAATCTCATCTCGATTTTTTTGGAACGTACAGGAATTAAAAACGCATGATCCAACATATAATCCACTGCATTAATTAAAAAACGTTTGTTATCGTAAAAAACATTACGATTATATCTATCTGCTCCCAATGGTAAAATTTGTCCGTCTTTTAAAACTGGATTAACACCAAAATCACCATCACTAACAACTAAAATCTGCGTTTCATAACCTTTTCTTTTAATATCAAATGGAGCAATTTGCAACCACTCTTTATCTACAGGACGATTTTTAAAATACGAATCAAATTTTCCTTCCATTAAAACAGCTACAGCTCTTGCAGTATCAATAAAAACTGCAGGATTTACACCACCAGCAGCTTCTTCAAAACCAATACGAGTAGGAGTTGTAATAAAACGATTTTTACCAGATGTTTTAAGTAAAACTGTTGATTGAACAGATGAATTATTTTGTAAAGGAAATAAAGTACTTGCAAACTCCAATTTCATTGGATTTAATCGAGTATTAATAATATGTCCACTTTCTTCATTATCCTCAGGAAAAATAATAGGGAAAAATACCCACGGAGCCAACTCTGGTTGAGCCATAGAACCCTCATTAGCAACCTGCAAAGGAATTTTAGCACATCGAATATCTTGAATTAAATTTTTATCTAAACGAACACCATAATGAAAAAGTAAATCTTCCAACTCGGTTTCATGTGGCATAGCTGGGAAAAAATTGGAAGTTCTTAAAGAATCGATATGTGCTCTGGAGCCCTCAAGCATACACAACAATTTCCCACCACGCAACACATATTGATCTATTAAAAACAATTCATCTTTTTCAAATTTATCTAAGGGTTTAGAAATTATTAATAAATCTATAAAATCCAAAGCTTTAATATCCAACAAACCCTCTTTATCCCATAAAACAATCGGACCTGTAATGTAAAAATTAGATAATTCTTTAGCTAAATCTTGTAATTCAGCACGATTAGATTCCCCATGCCCCTGTAAAAAAGCCACATTTTTTGGACGGCCCGAAACCAATTTACGAATAGCTAAAGAAAGTTCATACTCCAAAGTTTCAATAGAAGCATTAAAATTTTGTTGATAATGCAGCATAGGATTGTTTTTAAGTAAATTAACCCCTACAACACGCTCACCCATAATAAATTCGGCACCAGGCACAATTTCAAAAGTACTTGTTCCCGTTTCCCTATTAAACTCCACTGGCATATACTGAATACCAATTTTAGCCAAACGATCTATTTCTTTGATTCGTTTTTCCTTGCTTTTAATCTCATTTAAATCGATAAATTCGTACTGAATCGTTTCGTCGGCATAATCCCCGAACTCATCCAACATTTCCTTTACACTATTTTTTAAACGAATAAAATCAACTGGTAAATTTTCACCTTCCAAGTAAATTTTTACAGTAATAATTTCATTAATTTCAGATAATA
>JBEEPA010000227.1:0-8812 GCA_041191385.1 Bacteroidota bacterium
ATAAGGTGCAATTAAATCATCATAATACCATGGTTTATTAAGCTGATATTCGTATTTGAAAGTTGATTCTCTGGGTAAGAAATAAACAATGGTTAAAACCGACAAAAATATTAATGTTAGTTTATATAATTCGTCGTGTAAATCCCTTATTTTACTTAATATTTTCATTTTCATTATTTTTTACAAATGATTTGGAATAGTAAGAAATGAATATCCTTTATCACTTAATTTTTGTAAAATTTCTGGTAAAATTTTATATAATTTCTCTTTAGATTTTTCGCTATCATGAAAAACCAAAATACTTCCTTTTTTGGTATGCTTTATTGTATTTTCAATACAAAAATCAACATCTAAATCTGCATCAAAATCGCCACTTAAAACACTCCACATTACAATTTTATATCTATTTTTTAATTTCTTAATTTGTCGGCTAGTAATCCTACCATGAGGCGGACGAAATAAGAAAGTACCATAAAAATTATCAAATTTTTTAATAGAAGAATAATATTTTTCATTAGAAGTAAACCATCCATTTTCATGATTAAAAGTATGGTTTCCAACTACATGTCCTTCATCAATAATTTGCTGTATAACATCATGATATTTCATAGCGTTATTACCCACACAAAAAAATGTAGCTTTAGCATTAAAACTTCTTAATTGTTTTAACACCCAAGGCGTAATTTCTGGATGTGGTCCATCATCAAAAGTTAAAAAAACCTCCTTTTGGGAGGTTTTAATATTCCAAACTAATGATGGGTATCTAAATTGCATCCACCATCTTGAAGTATAAAAATAACTTTTAGCAGTTTGCATTTTATTTATTTTAAAACCCTAAACCTTCGCCATTATTTGGTAAAAAAGCTTTAATTTTTTTTGCTAAATCTTTTCTATCACTTACTGTTGCAAAATAAGCGGTAGTTTCAATAGTTTTTCTAGCTCGTTCAATTTCACCACTTAATAAATCTAAATGTTTACTTTGATCTAACATCCATATCATTTCATCATAAAATTGCTGTGCTATATCCATTAAAATCTCATCTCCTTTTTGCGTATTTCCAGCACTGTAATATGCATCAGCAATTGAAATTGTAAAATAATTATAAGGAACTTTTTCTTTTGGCATTATTTCCATACATCTATTTAAAAGTAGTTCAGCACGTTTTTTATCACCTAATTCTCTTGCCATTGTTTTTGCTAATCTTGCAAAATTGTTTCGGAAATTCATGCACATTCTTTGTGTTTGTTCTTCCAAATAAACACCAGGTTTTTCCATATTACCCCATTGGTATTTGTTCATATAGTTATCATACATTTTTTCTATATTCATACCACCAGATTCTCCTTGTGTTGAACCATGTTTTACTGGTGTTAATCTATATGCCAAACCTTCCAACTCAAAATAATCTTCTAAATTTAAATAGTAATCATTCCCTACAGTTATAGCAAAATAAATTGGGCGTTCCCAATTGTTTTTAGCAATCATATCCAAAATCATCAAGCTAGATTTCATAACTGTATTTCCAGTAATGCTGATTTCTAACTGATTCACCAATTTTGATTTATCTTTAGAAGTAATAATTCCTCTTCTTCTCAAATCTACAGTGTCAATAGGAACAACTAAGTTTCTGGATGGAATTTGGTTTAATCTTGAACCATTCATCATTAAAAGTTTTTTATTTGCTTCTTCTGACTTAACAAAATTCATCGCTTCATTAATATTCATTGGAAAAGAACTGTTTCCAACCAAAACATAATCTCTTGTACCTTGACGGTATTGATCTTGAGTAAAACTAATTGGAACAGGATCAGAATCGTATGCTTTACGAACCATTTGATCAATATACCAATCAGTATTTAATAAACTCAAATTCACAACTCTAACATCTGTTCTGTAACCTTCAACATCTTGTACATACCACAAAGGGAAAGTATCATTATCACCATTGGTAAATAAAATTGCATTGGGCGCACAACTATCTAAATAATTTCTAGCAAAATCTCTAGCAGTATATTTATCACTTCTATTGTGATCATCCCAACCTTCAACCGCCATTAAATAGGGCACTGGTAAAGTTAATAACATTGCGATAATGGCTTTAACGTTTGCCGAAATTTTTAAACTTCCTAATAAATAAGCAAATCCTACTACAACAGCAATCACAAAAGCAACATAAAACATTCCATTGGCAACCACTTCATTATCTGTTAATTGTGCAATTAAACCTATTGCTAACAAACCAGCAGTAAACAACAATACTTCGTATTTACCAATTACACTTAATTTTTTAACCAATACAGAGTTTGTAACAACTTTTTTATCTTCATCAATTTTTTCATTAAACATATATTTAAAAATTGCTAAAACCCCTAAACCTACCCAAATGGCATATGCATAAAAAGAACATGCGTATGCATAATCTCTTTCACGTGGCTGATATGGTGTTGGGTTTAAATATAAAATAATAGCAATACCTGTCATAAAAAACAATAAAGCAACAACAAACCCCGATTGCCAATTTCTTGAAAAATTATAAACCAATCCTAAAAGACCTAAAATTAAAGGGAACATGTAAAATACATTTCTGCCTGGATTATCTTTTAAACTAGCTGGTAATGTAGATTGATCACCTAAATGTGCATTATCTACAAATGGTACACCTGATAACCAATTCCCTTTTAAAATTGCATCTCCACCTTGTGCAGCACCATGTCCTTGAATATCGTTTTGACGACCAGTAAAATTCCACATGAAATAACGCCAATAACTGTAATTTAACTGATAACTAAAAAAGTATTGTAAATTTTCGCCCATAGTAGGTACATATACAATTTTCTTTTCCATTCTTCCTCCCTGCCCTCTTACTTTAACAGAAACTCTTTTTCCTTTAAAATCACTCCATATTTTATAAGCTCTTATATGATGTTCTTGCTGACTAAACATTCTAGAGAAATACATTGATGTTTTTTTATCGTAGTTAGGAATACTTTCCTTTCTTTTATCCGCAATTTCATATTTTCCATTAGCAGCTCTATAATATACTGGAGTTCCATCTAAATATGGTTCATCAGCATCTAATTCCCCCGCAAAAGTTTGTCCGTACAACAAAGGACTATCTCCATACTGCTCACGATTTAAATAAGGTAATAAAGAAACAATATTATCTGGATTATTTTCATCCATAGGCGGATTTGCAGCCGAACGAACAACAATCATTGCAAAAGAGGTATAACCAATTAAAATTAACAATAATGCAATGATACTGTTATGTAGTAAAGCATTTTTAGCTTTTTTACTTTTCATTAATCCCCAAACAATTAAACCTGTAATTAATAAAAAGTAAATCCACATACCACTGTTAAATGGTAAACCAAAGTTATTTACTATATAAACCTCAAATTTAGCCGCAATTGCTACCGAATAAGAAATTATTCCCTTTTGTACAACACCTAAAATACCAATGGATATAACACCTGCCCAAATTAATCCTTTTAAGCTGTATTTGTATTTTTTGAAATAATAAACATATACAATAGCTGGAATTGCTAATAAATTTAAGATGTGTACACCAATTGATAAACCCATTAAGTAAGCCAACAACAATAAATATCTATCTGCATAAGGTTCATCTGCATTGGCTTCCCATTTTAAAATCAACCAAAATACAGCTGCTGTAAATAACGATGAAGCTGCATATACCTCAGCTTCCACAGCCGAAAACCAAAAAGAATCAGAGAATGTATACACTAACGCACCCACTGCTCCACTTGTCATTATTGCTATTAAATTTGCAGAATTTAACTTATCCGCTCCAACCAACTTTTTTGCAATGGCAGTAATAGACCAAAACAAAAACAATATAGAAAACGATGAACATAAAGCCGAAAAAACATTAATCATGGCAGCAACACCCTCAACATCAGCTGCAAACAAGCCAAAAACTCTACCTATAATTAACCATAAAGGAGCGCCTGGGGGATGGCCAACTTGTAATTTAAAGGCAGCTGCTATAAACTCACCACAATCCCAAAAACTTGCAGTTGGCTCAATAGTAGCTATATACACTAAAGTTGCTATCAACCATACTACCCAACCCGTTAGATTATTAATTTTTTTATACAATCCTTCCATTTTAATTTATTTAATAATTAATTATTTTTTTCAATTGTTTGAACATTTGCTTCTGCTACTTTTTTGGATGATAATAATGATGGAGCACCAAAAAGATAATCCTCGCCAGATCCGGTTTTTGGATATGCCATTACCGCACGTATAGAGTCTTGTTTTTCTAAAATCATCATTAAACGATCCAATCCCCAAGCAATACCTCCATGTGGTGGCGCTCCATATTGAAATGCTTTATAAACCGGACCAACACTTTTAATCATTTCTTCTTTACTGTAGCCCATAATACGGAAAGTAGCTTCTAAAATATCTCCGCGATGCGCTCGAATAGAACCTCCACCAATTTCATATCCATTTAAAATGATATCGTATTGTTGCGCAATAATTTCACCAATATTTTCAGCTTTCATATGTTGCTCTAAACATTCGGGTTTAGGCATAGAAAATGGATTGTGTGAGAATGTCCAACCACCATCTTCTTTTTCTTCAAATTGTGGAAAATCAATTATCCAACCTGGTTGTAATACATTTGGATTAATTAAGTTCAACATTCTTCCCAATTCTTGACGAACTGCATCCAAAGCTTTGTTAGCAATTTTTTCAGTTGCAGCAGAGAAAAATACAATATCCCCAACTTTAGCGCCCATTGTAGCAATTATTTTATGACCAACATCCTCGCCTAAATATTTTATAATTGGAGATTGTAATTCGTTCTCATTTACAATAATATAAGCTAATCCACCTAAACCATTACTTTGAGCTATACTCGTTAATTTTTCGATTTGTCCTTTAGATAAACGAACAGGCATTAATTCGCTATCAATTTTTATACATTTTACAACACCACCTGCTTCAATCGGATTTCTAAAAACTTGGAATGGAGTATCTTTTACTTCATTCGTAATCGTTTTCATTTCCAAACCAAAACGTAAATCCGGACGGTCTGAACCGTATTTTTCCATTGCTTCAGCATACGTAAGTGTAATAAATGGTTTTAAAACCCATTTAGATTTACCATATATTTTTTGCACTACTTCCACAAATAATTCGCTATTTAAACGAATAATTTCATCCATGCTCACAAAGGACATTTCTAAGTCCATTTGGGTAAATTCCGGCTGACGATCCCCTCTTGAATCCTCGTCTCTAAAACATCTAGCAATTTGGAAATATCTCTCAAAACCACCAACCATCAACATTTGCTTAAATTGTTGTGGTGCTTGTGGTAAAGTATAAAATTTACCATGATGAACCCTACTAGGTACTATAAATTCCCTTGCTCCTTCATCTGTTCCAGCAGATAAAATAGGGGTTTCTACTTCTATAAAGTTTTTGCTATCTAATACATCTCTGATCAACTTTATAACTTTATGTCGGTTTACAATAGCTTTTTTGGTAACTGCATTTCTATGATCCAAAAACTTGTATTCCATCCTAACAGATTCACTTGTTTTATCTGCCCTTTTGATCTCAAATGGTAAGTTTTTAGCAACATTAATTACATCTATGTGATTAGCTTCTAATTCAATAGACCCACACCTTATATTAGGATTTACATCATCTGCAGCTCTGGAAATCACAATACCCTTTACGGCAATTACCGATTCATCTTTTAATTTAGCGTAATCATCTAAATCCTCAGGAAAAAATTCGCGTGTTAATTTTACCTGAAAAACCTCGTTACTTGCATCTCTTAAATCAACAAACACCAATTCACCATGATCGCGAATACTCGCAATCCAACCTCCTAAAGTTATTTCTTTTCCTAAATCTTCATTGCTTACTTCTGGAATTCGGTGCGAACGATAAACATCTTTTACAATTCTAACATTGGCAAATTTACTTTCAACCTCCTCTTCTTCTTTATTTTTTTTAGATACTACCGATGTAATATCACTCAACTTATTATCTAACTGATTTAAATCAACAGATTGGCTATCAGTTATTTTTGATAATAATTTTTCTCTAACAACTTTACCAGAAACACCCTTCCCTGTAATTTGAATTACATGAGGAATCAACTTTCCTACATCACCAATTTTACCACTTTGAATAGCCAAAACAATTTCAGTATGGGTACTTACAACAGTTTCAATAGCATCATTAATTAAAGAATCATCTACAATATTTGCTTTTAAAAATGATTGATAATCAAAATTTGCATCTTTAAACAAAGCAACAAATCCCTCTTTTACAATACCAACGGGTATAACTTCATTTTTAAACTCTTGAATAATAGCTACATAAGGAGCTAAATTTTGCATTAAAACATAATCCTCTGGCTTACAATTATTCATTAAAACCGTAGCAACAAATTTAATGTCGTTAAAGGTTTTATTCATCTCTACCACCACTCTAGAACGCTCTACGTCTCCAGAAAAAAACTTTGCATCTTGCGGACGAACACCTCCTGTAATTAATAATTCTTCAACTCTTGTTGGCAACAATTCGTAATTTATATCCAAAACTTTAGACACATCCGAAATATCTAACCAAGGTATATCAGGTTCTTGAGCATACCTATAATCTTCTGCATCTTCTTTAGATCGAATAACTCTTGTTGTTTGAGATTCTTCATCCCACATCGCAGTTACCTGATCAGGTAGAGGTGCATTATTTTGTTCGTAATAACTCAATTGTTTATTTACTACTTGCTCCAAAGCCTTTGTTATAAAAGCAAAAGAGTTTAAGTTTTTAATTTCTGTACGAGGATTTAAATCCTGTGTACCTTTTTTACGCAAAGAAACTGAAATATCCGAACGCATTTGCCCTTTCTCCATATTGGCATCCGATGCACCAACATACCTTGCAATTTTCTGAATATATCTAGCATAAATTTCAGCATCTTTAATTTGATGAATTACAGGATTAGTTACTACCTCCACTAAGGGCGTTCCACATCTATTATAATCCACTAATGAATATTTATCTGTATGAACCAACTTACCCGCATCTTCCTCTAAATGAGCGTGATGCAAAGCAACTGTAAAATCTGTACCATCATCTCTAAAACACTTCACACTTCCTCCTAAAATAATAGGATTTTCCAACTGTGTCAATTGGAAATTTTTAGGTAAATCCGGGTATTGATAATGTTTACGATCCCACGAAACCAAATTATTAATTTCAGAATTTAAGGCTTTACCTAATAAAATAGTTTTTTCAACAGCAGCCTGATTCAATTCTGGCAAAGTTCCCATTTGCCCAGTACAAATAGAGCAAATATGCTCGTTAGGCACAACAGTTTCTTCATTAGAACAACCACAAAATAGTTTAGTTTTGGTATTCAACTGCACGTGTGTCTCTATACCAATCACCACTTCATAACCTAAATCACTTATTTTTTTATCTAAATCCATTTTTTATATTATTTTTTTTGCTCCAAGGCAAAAGCTAATTTTAAAATTTGTTCATCGGCCCCTTTTTTAGCTGTTATTTGTACATTGTGTAACAAATTAAAAGGTGCACTTAAAGTAGGTAAACCACCTAAACTAAAGCCTACAGTGTAAATATCCGATGCATACATTGCTAAAGGATCTTGTAAGGATTCTCCAATTTTTGGTGGAGTAATTGGAGCTATGGGTGAAATTATAAAATCAACTTTTTCAAAGTCATCCGAAAACTTTTTTTCGATTGACTTCCTAACTTTTAAAGCCTTTTTATAAATTTCATCAGAGTAACCAACTGACAAAACTTGATTTCCTGCTACAATTCTTTTTTTAGTTTCTTCACTAAACCCTTCACCTCTTGTTGCTAAATAAGTTTCTTTTAATGTAGCTTTATTTTCAACTCTTTTTCCATAAGCAATGCCATCAATTCTGGATAAATTAGAGGCAGTTTCTGCTAATGCAATAATGTAATATGTAGCAGTTAAAGTTTCTCCCTGAAAAAAATCTAAATATTGTATGGTAACGCCTAAATTTTGTAAGGTTTCAATAAATTTATTAAATGAGTCTTTAATTTCTAAGGATAGTGAAGGATGATTGATAAACGTTGAATAAACACCAACTTTAATTTGTTTAAAATCAACACCTTCTCCCAATTTATCAATATTTATTTTATCCGATTGAAAAGTTGTTTGATCTTTAGAATCTAATCCAGACATTTGATTTAATACAATTGCAATATCTGTAACCGTTTGCGCTATAGGACCAACGCAATCCGAAGAGGATGTATAAGCCATCAATCCATAACGAGATACTTTTCCATAAGTAGGTTTTAAACCATAAACCTTATTATATCCTGCAGGCTGACGGATTGAACCACCCGTATCTCCCCCTATTGAAAATGCAGTATTGTTTTTTGCTACATTTACAGCACTACCACCACTGGAACCACCAGATACTTTTGAAGAATCTAAAGCATTTTTAACCGCACCAAAAACACTATTTTCATTGGTACTTCCATGTCCAAAAGCATCACAATTTTCTTTAGCAACCGGAATCGCTCCCGCGTCAATTAATCTTTGAATGGCAGTTGCCGAATAAGGCGAAAGATAATTTTTTAAAATATTTGAACTAGCAGTTGAAATTGTATTTTGCAACAAAAAAACATCTTTTACACCAAAAGGCACTCCTTCAAGTAAACCTAATTTCTCTCCTCTAGCAATTTTTGCATCAATTAATTTCGCTTTTTCGATAGCTTCTTGCTCTAAAATTAAATTAGTTGCATTATCGTTAGCTTGTT
>JBEEPA010000228.1:0-3508 GCA_041191385.1 Bacteroidota bacterium
CAGACTTATGGTTGTAAATCGTGAAACTGGAAAAATTGAACACCGCATGTTTAAGGATGTTTTGGAATATTTTAACGAAGGTGACGTTATGATTTTTAATAACACTAAGGTTTTTCCAGCCAGAATGTACGGTAACAAAGAAAAAACTGGTGCAAAAATCGAAGTGTTTTTATTAAGAGAATTAGACGCTGAAAGTAAATTGTGGGATGTTTTGGTAGATCCTGCACGTAAAATTCGAATTGGAAACAAATTGTATTTTGGTGCAAACGATGAGTTTGTAGCCGAAGTTGTTGACAACACAACATCAAGGGGTCGTACTTTACGTTTTTTACATGATGGTACTTATGAGGAATTTCGTCAGATTTTAAAAGATTTGGGTGAAACGCCTTTGCCAAAATATATTACACGAAAACCAATTCCTGAAGATGAACAAAGATATCAAACCATTTTTGCAGAAGTTGAAGGTGCAGTTGCAGCCCCTACTGCTGGTTTACATTTTAGTAGAGAATTGTTGAAGCGTGCTGAAATTAAGGGGGTTGATTTAGCAAAATTAACATTACATGTAGGTTTAGGTTCGTTTAGAACTGTTGAAGTTGAAGATTTAACTAAGCATAAAATGGATAGTGAAAAAGTTACTATCTCTGATGAGGCAGCATTTTTAGTAAATCGTGCTCGCGAAAACAAAAAAAGAGTTTGTGCAGTTGGTAGTACTGTAATGCGTGCAATTGAAACTTCTGTTTCTACTGAAGGTAATTTAAAACCTTTTGAAGGTTGGACAAATAAATTTATTTATCCTCCATACGATTTTAATGTTGCAAATTCTTTAATTACAAATTTCCATACACCAGAGTCCACTATTTTAATGATGGTTACTGCTTTTGGTGGGTACGATTTAATTATGGAAGCTTATGAAACTGCAGTTAAAGAAAAATACAGATTTTTCTCTTATGGTGATGCGATGTTAATTTTATAAAATAGATTTTTTTTGTTTTTTATTTTTTTTTTGAGAGGCTAATTTTTTGTTAGCCTCTTTTTTTTAAACGTATGGATGAAATTATTGTAAAATATCTAAATAAAAACTCGTCGAAAAAAAACGCTGTGTTTATCGCTCGATACTTGTATCAAAATAAAAATAATTTAAATGATTTGATACCGCAATTAATAAAAGTTGTTATTAACGAAAATCATCCTTTGGATTTTAGAGCTGCCTGGGCTTTGGAAATATTTTTTTTAAATCATCCTAAAATGTACTTTCCGTTTGCTAATTTATGGGCAAGTTTATTAAGTAATGCCTCAGAAACTTGTAAAAGACATATTGTAAAAGTTATAACAAAAACCAACTACGAATACGAAAATGATGGAGAATTATTAGATTGGTGTTTACAAGCTATTGCTTTAAAAAGTACGCCTCTAGCAGTAAAAGTTTATTGTATTTATTATGTAAAAAAAATAGTTAAAAAATTTCCAGAGCTACAACAAGAATTTGATTATGCTTTACAAATTACTTATAGCTTACACAAAGAAGCTCCTTCAATACTTGCTGCTTTAAAAAAAGTGAAATTTACTTTACACACTTAGTTTGATTTCTATTTTTTGTTTTTGTTCTTTTTTCGCAAAATGGCTTTTTGAAAAATTTATAGGCTAAAGCTACATATATATCGGCTCCTGTAACATTAGATACACCTAAAAAAGTACCAAGTTTATCCGTTCCAATAGTTAAGTATGCTAATCTAACCATTGCACCCAATCTAATTTCTTCGTAATTAAACATAGAAATTGGTAAAGCAAATTCGAACCATTTATCTTCAAATCTTGGAACAAACGTAATAATATCCGGATGACGAATACCTAGATTTCTAGTTCTGAAAAATCCGTAAGAATATTGTGCACTTAAAAATAACTTGTTTTCAAAATTGTAATCTCCTTGTAAATGAATAGCTGTAGGCGGCAACATTAAAAATGAATTACTTACCTCTACCCCATCGTTGTTTTGACTATTTAAAATATCAAATGCTCCACTTGGTGAATCAATATTTCTTGAAAAATTATTTACTACACCACTTGCATCGGTTACTTTTATAAAGTTTGCATCTTTATTAAATCTTAGCAAACCTAAATCTGTTATGGATGCACCAACTTTCCATTTGTATCTGTATTGATCACAGCCTGATGTTTTTGAAAATGGATCATAATGTGTAATGTTATCCAACATTTTTTTATACTGAATTCCATAGTCTATAACTGCCCCCATTCCTACATTAGTTCCATTTGCGTATCCTGTTCGCCCAGTTAATTCGATAAAATTGAAGTTGTCATTCGGACTTAAACTATAATACAAATTATTCAAATTTATACCTCCACTAGATAAACCTCTTAAATACTTTAAACTACCGCCCATAATCCATAAATCTTTATCCAATCGTTTAAAAGCATTGGCGTACGAAACACCAAATTCTAGATAACTCAACCAATTTACAGATAGATTGGTAAACTCACCATTGCTTCCAAATGGATTTGGCCCTGATCCTAAATCATCTAAAGCAACTGAAATAAATTCTGATGGCATTCTCCTAACTTGATTCATGTTTCTCCCTCTGATTGAAAACCCAAATCCGTGATGTTTATATTGTGAAGTAATTGATAAAACATGAATTTCCTGCTTGTTAAATAAACCATATCTTCTTCTATCGTCTCTAAAACTAGGATCTCCTAAATTATCAAAATTGGCAATACTAAACTCACCAGGTGGAAAATAAGCGTAATTATTGTATAAAAAGAAACCAGCTCCTGCTATATGAAAATCTATCCAAGCACCATTGTTTACTAATGTTGCAGGGTTGTGATGAACTGTTTGTGTTGGTGCAAAATGACTGTGTGCAGTACCATAATTAAATTGAGCTTGAACAATGGTATGTTGTACAATTAAAATTAGTAGTATGTAGATATACTTTTTCATTAGGTAGCACGCAAATGTAAAAAAAGGATGTTAAGCTAAAACTATTTTAGATTACAACTTTCTAACAATTTATTGTTGTAATTATTTTAATATTCAGTTATATACACTAATTATTTAATAATCAATTATTTAAGCATATTTTATTAAAGTTTTTATTTTTACTTATTTTTTTAATAAAAGTATAGGATGTTCTTACTTCTGTTAAAAAATAAAAGGTTTCTAAATTAATTTCCGCTGAAATTACATATTGTTTATGTTTTTGTCGGGGTTGAGTTAGTTCATGACTAAAATACACTTCAGCATTGGGTAATGCTCTTGAGATTTCCAAAGGAGTTATTTTATAACACTGAATTTCCGGTATCAAAACACTATCAATTTGAAGCGGTTTTGGTAAAGTTTTTCCATCAGCCAATTCAATAGTGGTAATCATTGCCACTACCCTATTACTTGGAAACCATTGCATCCATTTATCTAAAGGTTTATCTTCACGCGAATTAAGGGTAAAATAGATAAAAGCCGACATCAATAGGGCGCTCATGCCAAAAATAAAAA
>JBEEPA010000229.1:0-8843 GCA_041191385.1 Bacteroidota bacterium
TAAACTAAAAGGTGCTATTAATTTAAAAACCGGAATAGCAACTGCGAATTGTTCGTAGGTAATTTTATTTATTAAAGTATAAGTTCCAAACATTTCGCCTATGCCCGTTTTAAGCTCAACGTTAGATTCGTATTGAAAGCTTTCACCAGGTAAAATTTCTGGCTGTAAACCCACTACTCCATCACCTTCTACATACATATTTTCGCCAATACTATCTTTTATTTCCCAAACTCTGGAAATAAGTTTTACTGGTTCAAAACTATTGTTAGTAATGGTTACTTTATAACTATAAAAAAACGAAGCCATTTGGGGTTGCGAAAAATCATGTTGGTATTTTGCTTTTACTTTTACTGAAATTCCCTTTGTTATTGCTTCGCACATAATGGAAAATTTAAATTTAATACACGAATTTAAATAAATTATTTATCGTGCTATTTACTAAATTATAAATAAAATCTAACTTTAGTTATAAAACTCCTTGTGCGTATTCGGCACGTTGTGGTAACAAAATATCACGTAATCTTATCATTTCGGAATAATAAGTTATGATAAAAGCAATATGATGAAACTCGCTTAAAGTTTCAAAACCACATTCTAAAATTGTAGTATCTTGAGTTTTTTCTTGATATTCTTTTAAATGAATAGCATGATGTTGCGCTGTTGGCATAGCATCCATCCCTCTAAAATCCCAAATCAATTTTATCTTGCGATTAACATTAATTTTTTCTACCATTATTTATAAATTTCTTTTTTAGCCGACATTAATGTATTTTTCATCAAGCTTGCAACTGTCATTAAACCAACCCCTCCAGGTACAGGTGTAATATAGGAAGCTTTTGCCGAAACCTCATCAAATTTAACATCACCTTTTATAGCAAAACCTTTTGGTTTACTTGGATCTTCCACTCTAGTAATTCCAACATCTACCACAACAGCACCTTCTTTTATCATATCTGCTTTTAAAAACTCAGGAATCCCCAAAGCTACAATTACAATATCCGCTTTACGAGTATATTCTTCGATGTTTTTGGTTTTAGAATGACAAAGTGTAACTGTACAGTTAGCGTATTTGGTGTTTTTTGCCATTAAAATACTCATCGGACTTCCAACAATGTTAGATCTTCCAATTACCACACAATGTTTTCCTGTTGTATCAATATTGTACATTTCTAACATTTGTACTATACCATAAGGCGTAGCCGAAATATAGGCTGGTTGACCTAATGCCATACGACCAACATTTATGGGATGAAAACCATCTACATCTTTATCAGGGCGAATTGCTTGCGTAATTTTTTGTTCGTTAAAATGCTTAGGTAAAGGTAATTGAACAATAAAACCATCTATATCTTCATTGTTATTTAAATCGTCAATTACTTTTAACAATTCCTCCTCGGTAATAGTTGCATCTTTTCTGATTAAAGTAGATTTAAACCCAACTTGTTCGCAGCTTTTTACTTTACTAGCTACATACGTTTCACTAGCTCCATCATTACCCACTAAAACAGCCGCCAAATGCGGTGTTTTTCCTCCTTTTGAAACAAATTCGGCAACATCTTTTTGTATTTGTTCTTTCACTTGAGCAGATGCCCATTTACCATCCAATAAAATCATACAATATTAAATTAAAGTTTACCTCCTAAACCACCTAAATTACCTAAACCTCCACCTAAACCAGGGAAATTTTTCATCATTTTAGCCATATTGTCTTTATTCGACATCATTTTCATCATTTTTGCAGTTTCTTCAAACTGTTTAATTAGTTTATTCACCTCAATAATATCCACACCACTTCCATTTGATATACGTTTACGACGAGATGGATTTAATAATTTAGGTTGCTCTCGCTCCTTGGGTGTCATACTTTGTATAACTGCTTCAATACTTTTAAAAGCATTATCGTCAATATCTACATTTTTCATCATTTTACCCACACCTGGAATCATCCCCATCAAATCCTTCATACTACCCATTTTTTTAATTTGCTGGATTTGCTCATAAAAATCATTGAAATTAAATTCGTTTTTCAATATTTTTTTATGCAATTTTCGGGCTTGCTCTTCATCATATTGTTCCTGAGCTTTTTCTACTAAGGAAACAACATCCCCCATTCCTAAAATACGATCCGCCATTCGCGATGGATAAAAAACATCCAACGCATCCATTTTTTCGCCTGTACCTACAAATTTAATTGGTTTGCTAACCACCTCACGAATAGATAATGCAGCACCACCGCGTGTATCACCATCTAATTTAGTTAAAACAACACCATCAAAATCCAATTTATCATTAAAAGCTTTTGCAGTATTTACAGCATCTTGCCCAGTCATACTATCCACAACAAACAACGTTTCTTGAGGGTTCACTGCTTTTTTAACTTCGTAAATTTCATTCATCATTTGCTCATCAATAGCCAAACGACCAGCAGTATCGATTACCACAACATTAAATCCTTCGGACTTAGCTTTTTGAATTGCATTTAAGGCAATTTGAACAGGATTTTTATTTTCACGTTCTAAATATACAGTTGCTCCAACAGATTCTCCAACAACTTTTAATTGATCCATTGCAGCAGGACGATACACATCCGCTCCTACCAATAAGGGTTTTTTGCCTTTCTTTTTGATTAAATAGTTTGCTAATTTACCTGTAAAAGTAGTTTTACCCGAACCTTGTAAACCCGAAATTAAAATAACTGCAGGATTTCCTTGTACTTTAATATCAACTTCATTTCCACCCATTAATTCAACCAATTCATCGTGTACAATTTTGGTTAATACTTGTCCGGGTTTTAAACTGGTTAATACATTTTGGCCTAATGCTTTTTCTTTAACTTTAGTTGTAAAATCCTTAGCTATTTTATAGCTAACATCGGCATCTAATAATGCTTTTCTAATTTCCTTTACGGTTTCGGCAACATTTATTTCCGAAATTTTTCCATGTCCTTTTAAAACATGAAACGCCTTATCTAACTTATCCTGTAAACTACCAAACATTTGTTTTATTTTTTTACTGATTATGAAAAAAAAAATCACTAGAATATAGTGATTTTAATATTTAAATAGATTTAATTCTTTACAAACCTTCTTGTTTGTTATCGTCTAAATCCTCCATTAAAGGAGTTTGACTTTCTAAAAACAAAACCTGACTTTTGGCATTTTCTCCCCAATCAGAATTTGGTCTTTCTTTATAAATTTTTTTATACATTTCAATAGCTTTTTGTGTATCTTGAATTACATTTTCATAAGTGTAAGCCACAAAATACATAGCTTTATCTGTTTGTTCATGAGTTGGAAACTCGTTGATTAAATAATCGAAAAATTTCAAAGCTTCTTCACCTTTAAAAACTTTCATCGCAACTTCTCCTCCAACAAAATATAAATAAGGTAAGCTGTCGTATTGATTATTTTCACTTCTAATAATTTCAATATTTGCTAAGATACTATCTGCTAAAACGCTTAAACTTGGTCTGTCGTAATTATTTACGAATATACTATCAAATTCTGTAATAAAACCATTAATTTTAGCATTAACAACCTTTAAATCATGTTTTTGACCATCACCACCTCCACAAGAAAACATTGCTAAAGCAACAGATATCAAACCAATAAGTTTTTTCATATAATTATAAATTTTAATATTTAAATCAAAGCGATTTAAAAATGAACAAACAAAGCTAAAAATTTTGTGCGTAAATATAAACAAACAATGCTAAAAAATCTTTAATAAGTTAAATTAAATTTACAATTCGTTTAATTTAAAAACTTGCTTGGCTTTAACTTTATTTTCATGCGATTGTATTGTACAACATTCAATTTGTGGGTCGTGTTGAAAAAATAATACAATATTTTCATGTAATGCTTTAATATAAAAATCTTCTTTTTCCTGCATACTAATCAATGGGCGAGTATCATAACTTGGGATATAAGCCAAATTTAAATGTCCTAATGAAGGAACTAAATCTGCCATAAAAGCTACTTTTTGATTTTTATAATCCATTACAGGAATAATTTGCCCTTCGGTATGTCCGTTTACAACCAATAATTCTATACCATTTATCTCCAATCCTTTATCTTCAATAAAATTAAGTTGTTCGGCTTGTTGTAATGGAAAAATATTTTCGCTTAAAAACGAAGCTTTTTCTCTTGGATTAGGATTAACTGCCCATTCCCAATGCGATTTGGTACTCCAATACGTAGCATTTTTAAAAGTTGGGACAAAATTTCCGTTTATATCCCTTTTAACCGCACCACCTACATGATCAAAATGTAAATGCGTTAAAATAACATCTGTAATATCCTCGGTAGTAAATCCTAATTTTTCGATTGATTTTTGTAAAGAATCTTCGCCATGCAGATATAAAAAACTAAAAAACTTTTCGCTTTGCTTATCCCCTATTCCAGTATCAATTAAAATTAATCGATTGTCCTTTTTGATTAACATCGAGCGCATTGCCCAGCGATTTAAATTATTTTCATCGGCAGGATAATTTCTATTCCAAATAGTTTTTGGAACAGCACCAAACATCGCTCCTCCATCCAATTTAAAATACCCAGTTTCTATTGCAAAAAGTTCCATAAAAATGCGATTAAAAAAGTAAAGATAAAGTTTTTTAAGTGATGTAACGTGAGTTCGATTAAAATTGGGTGCTCAGAATTCAAATAGCGTTTCAGCTACAATCTTGAATTTATGAAGGGTAGCGAGCTATCGTGAATAAATTCAAGGCAGTAGATGGAAGGCTCATTTGAATAGACATGAGCAATTTCGACAGAAAAAACCCATCCTCTGCCTATAAAAAATTCAAAATAGCCCGCTATTTTTTCATTTTTCATAGTTGAATCTGAGTATTTTCAGTCGTTCTGAGCACCCAATTTTAATCGAACTCACGTTTATAAGTTAATAAGTTTTATGCATTCATAATTCAGCTTCAAAAAAAATAAAATAGTTTAGTGAAAAATACCAAATATGAATGTACATTTAATTGCAGTTGGAGGAAGTGCAATGCACAATATGGCTATTGCTTTACACGAAAAAGGTTTTAAAGTTACTGGATCGGATGATCAGATTTTCGAACCTTCTTTATCTCGTTTAAAAAAACATGGTTTATTGCCCGAAAAAGAAGGTTGGGATACAGCAAATATTCATGCAAATTTGAATGCTGTAATTTTAGGGATGCACGCTAAAAAGGACAATCCGGAATTGATTAAAGCACAGGAACTAGGTTTACCTATTTTTTCGTATCCCGAATATGTTTACGAACAAAGCAAAAACAAAACCCGTGTGGTAATCGGGGGTAGTCATGGTAAAACAAGCATAACTTCCATGGTTTTACATATTTTGATAAAGAGCGGAAAAAATCCTGATTATTTAGTTGGCGCTCAACTGGAAGGCTTTGACACCATGGTTAAACTTACACCTGATGCTGATATTATTGTTTTAGAAGGTGATGAGTATTTAAGTTCACCTATTGATTTAACACCGAAATTCCATTGGTACAAACCTCATATTGCTGTATTAAGTGGTATTGCGTGGGACCATATAAATGTGTTTCCTACTTTCGAAAACTATGTGCAACAATTTGAAATTTTTATTCAAAAAGTAGAAAAAGGTGGTAAATTATTTTATTACAGCGGCGATAAAGAATTGCAAAAACTTGGAGCTAAATATGATTTTTGCTCTCCCTACTCTGCTTTTCCCAGTGAAATAATTGATAATCAAACCTTTTTAATTACGCCAAATGGTAAAGTTGCTTTACAAATTTTTGGTGCCCATAACTTACAAAATTTAAATGCAGCTTATCATATTTGTAATCAATTAGGCATTAGTGATGCCGATTTTTTCACCCACATTTCGTCTTTTAAAGGAGCATCCAAACGATTAGAAAAAATTGCAGAAAACACTTCATCGGTGGCATTTAAAGATTTTGCACACTCACCATCAAAATTAAAGGCTACAACACAGGCTGTTAAAAGTCAGTTTGCCAAACGCAAATTAGTGGCTTGCATGGAATTACATACTTTTAGTAGTTTAAATCCTGCTTTTTTAAAAGAATACGACGGTGCAATGAATGCTGCAGATGAAGCTATCGTGTTTTACAGTCCGAAAGCAGTTGCACACAAAAAATTACCCGAGTTAAAACAAGAAGATGTTTACCAAGCTTTTAACCGTAAAGATTTAAAAGTATTTACAGATACACAAGAATTACAAAGCTATTTAAAACAAAAAAACTGGCAGGACACCAACTTATTAATCATGACTAGTGGAAATTTTGAAGGAATGAATATCGACCAGTTTGGAAAAGATTTAATTCATTAATTTTTTTTGATTTTAGAATACGGATAACTAGGATTAAACACTATTGATATTGATTTTATTTATCCGAGATTAAAAATCCTATTTATCCGTGTTCTAATTTATACCTAATCATCCCCAAGTAAAAAGCGATAAATTTAATCAAAAGAATTATTTGTTTTTTTGCAAACTTTGGTGCACCAACCTTAACGCTTTAGGCGTGAAAAAACAAACTACTCCCTAAAGTAGTTCCATAGTTTATTTTTTACCATTTAGATAAGGGATTAGCAAAGTTTTGTACATCTGTTAAAGTGATGGTTTTATTGCTTAAAATAACTAATCTTTCCAATACATTTCTAAACTCTCGGATATTTCCAGTCCAATTAATTTCTTGTAAAGCTTTTACAGCATCCGATTCAATTTGTTTAGGCGCATTCCCATGATCGTTCGCAATATTTTTTAAAAAATGCTCTGTTAACAATGGAATATCCTCTTTCCTATCATTTAAAGATGGATTTTGAATCACAATAACACTTAATCTATGATATAAATCTTCTCTAAAATTCCCCTTTTCAATTTCTACTTTTAAATTTTTATTGGTAGCAGCAATTACCCTAACATTCACATCCACTTCTTTTTCGCCACCCACACGTGCAATTTTATTTTCTTGTAAAGCGCGTAAAACTTTTGCCTGAGCTGGTAAACTCATATCACCAATTTCATCTAAAAATAAAGTACCTCCATCTGCTTGCTCAAACTTACCTTTACGCTGTTTTATCGCACTTGTAAACGCCCCTTTTTCGTGCCCAAACAATTCGCTTTCAATTAATTCCGAAGGTATAGCTGCGCAATTCACCTCAACCAATGGCAAATGGGAACGATTACTTTGCAAATGTATTTGTCTAGCCACCAATTCTTTCCCCGACCCATTTCCACCAGTAATTAAAACCCTAGCGTCTGTTGGGGCAACTTTTGCGATGATGTCTTTTACTTTTTGAATACACTCTGAATTTCCAATAATATCACTACCCTTAATATTATTTAATTTTTTTCGTAAAACCTTGGTTTCTTCAACCAAAATATTTTTTTCCAAAGCATTTCTAACCGTAACCAACAAACGGTTTAAATCTGGCGGTTTTGGAATATAATCAAATGCCCCTTTTTTAAGTGCATCTACAGCTGTTTCTATTGTACCATGACCCGATATCATAACCATAGGAACAATTTCGTCCATTTTTTGCACTTCATTTAAAACATCCATTCCGTCCATTTTGGGCATTTTTATATCACATAAAACCAAATCATATTTTTTGCTTTTAATCATATTTAAACCCTGTTCACCATCCTCTGCTTGGTCCACTTTGTATTTTTCAAACTCTAAAATTTCTGCAACCGTTCTTCTAATCGGTTTTTCATCGTCAATAATTAAAATATTTGCCATAGTTTTTAAAAGTTTTGTGCAAAATTAAAAGCTACTCCTTCTTTTAAGGAATAACGAGAAAGTTTAAATTTAGAAATTTTTACTTGATTCACTATAAAATTTACCAAAATAGAGCCTACAACAATCATTGGAGCTCTTTCCTGAATTAATCCATCTATTTTCAAACGCTGATTTAAAGTGGATTGCAATAAAAGTTGATGAATCGAAAAATAATCAGCTAATTCGAATTCATAAGATTTTTGCCCCTGTAACAACTCAATTTTATTTTTTTTACATAAAATCATGGCGGCCAAGGAAGTAAAAGCGCCCGAGCTACCAATTAAAGTAGATACTTGATATTTTTTACATTCATCCACAACCTCTTGTAACAACTTTACCAAATGCTCATGAATAGCTAAAATATTAGGAATCGAAATAGGATCTTCGTGATGAAATTTCTCGAACAATCTTGTAACACCTACTTCCACACTTTTTTTCCACAACAAACCACTAGGATTACATATAATAAACTCTGTACTCCCACCGCCAACATCCATAATCAAAGCATTTTCGTTGGCTAATTCCACAGCACCAATTGCACCTTTATAAATATATTCTGCTTCTTTATTCCCATCAATTACAGTAATATCAATATTGGTTAAATTTTTAACCGTTCGAATAAATTCATCACCATTTTGAGCATTGCGAATTGCCGATGTTGCAATAGCAATAATTTGCTCACAATGATATTGTTGTGCAATTAATTTAAAATCCATTAAAGTATCTACACCACGCTTAAAAGGCATTTTTTGAATCATTCTTTGGTTAATTCCTCCCTCACCTAATTTTACAAATTCCTTTGTTATATGTAGCGTTTTAAAGGTATTATCTTTAATCTCGGCAATTAGCAAATTAAAAGTATTGGTTCCTAAATCAATTACAGCAATATTCATTTTAATGGCTTAAGCTTTTAAAGTTAAAAATAAGTTCTTGCAAATTACAATATTATTGCAAAAGTTCAGCTACATTTTTTAATTTCGCTCAAAATTTAATCTACTTTGGATTAAATTAAGATTTTTACTTCAAAATAAACAAAAAATGAAAATAGCAATTGGTGGCGATCATGCTGGTT
>JBEEPA010000230.1:0-4595 GCA_041191385.1 Bacteroidota bacterium
TATTTTTATAAAAATTAAACTTCTAAACAATCCAATATTTATTAATTTCAACTTTTAAAATTAAATATATCATGAATCTAAATATTTTTGGTGAAGAATTAGTTACTTGCAGCACTCAACCTTTAACTGGATTTTTTAGGGATGGTTGTTGTAAAACAGATGAAGAAGATTTTGGAACACATACAGTTTGTGCTGTTGTTACACAAGAATTTTTAGAGTTCTCTAAATCAAGAGGTAACGATTTAATTACGCCCCGCCCTGAGTATCTTTTTCCAGGATTAAAACCAGGTGATAAATGGTGCTTATGCGCCTCTCGTTGGCTGGAGGCTTACCATAACAATTGCGCACCTTTTGTGTTTTTAGAAGCTACAAACGAAAAATCATTAGAAATAATTGGGATGGATATCCTAATACAGTTTGCTAAAAAATAGATGAATTAACTAATTTGTATTCACCCCAACTTGCCGGCAATAAATCCAGTAGTCCAAGCAGCTTGGAAGTTGAAGCCTCCTGTAATGCCATCGATATCTAAAATTTCGCCAGCAAAATATAATTTTGGAAATACTTTACTTTGCATGGTTTCGGGATTTATACAAGATAAATCTACACCACCACAGGTTACAAATTCTTCTTTAAAGGTAGTTTTACCGCTAACCTCATAGGTATCGTTTAATAAAAAATTTACCAGTTTATTTAAACCCTTTTTTCCTTGTTCGGCATAAATAACTTCTGGATTAATTTCGGATTTTTCTAACAAATACATCCATAATCTGTTGGGTAAATCAAAAGGGTTGATATTGCTTATTTTTTTCTTAGCATTTAGATTTTTACATTGTTCCAATTGCTCCCTAACTAAGTTTTCGTTGGGAATATTAATCCAATTGATAGCTGCTACAAAATTATAATTTTTATCTGCCAATTCTCTGGCTCCCCATGCAGATAATTTCAAAATTGCTGGTCCGCTTAATCCCCAATGTGTAACCAACACTGCTCCAGTTTGTTGCAAATTTGTACCTTGTATTTTTACCAAAGCTTTTGGCGCAACAACGCCCATTAAATTTACAATGTTGTTGTTGGGGATATTAAAAGTAAATAAACTGGGTACAGGGTTTTGGATAGTATGCCCCATATTTTTAAGCCACTGCAAACCTTGTATATTTGGGCTTCCACCTGAGGCAATAATCACATAATCGGTAATGCTATTTTGTTGATTTACCGTTAACTGCAAACCTTTTGGGTGTTGTTGTATATTTTGAACATTTTGTCCAAGTAAAATATTAATTTTTAATTTTTTACACTCGTTTAACAAACAATCTATTATGGTTTGGGAGGAATTTGTTATAGGAAACATTCGATTATCCTCCTCGGTTTTTAGTTCAACTCCACGAGATTTAAACCAAGAAATGGTATCCGTGGTGGTGAAAATTTTAAAGGACTGTTGTAAAAACTTTTTACCGCGCGGATAAAAATTCACTAAATCTTTATTGTTAAAACAAGCATGTGTTACGTTGCAACGTCCGCCACCAGAGACTTTTACTTTTGCTAATAACTTATTAGATTTTTCGAGAATTTGTACATCCGCATTAGGATAGTGTGTTTTAACCGAAATTGCTGCAAAAAATCCTGCAGCACCACCACCAATTACTTTTACAATCATAATTTTATCTTTTTTTTGCTATCCATTTTGGAAATATAATGGAACCAATTAGCAAATATGGATAATATGTAAAGAATCGCCAAATTATTGCAGCTATAATTGCCAAATGATGTATGGATGCATCTTTTAATAAACTCACAAACAACAATTCGGCTATACCTGCTCCTCCAGGTGTTGGACTAATTAACATGATTACCCACATAACCAATTGACGGGCTAAAATTATAAAATGATCGTTTACACTCACAAATGCAGCTATAACAAAATTAGCTGTTAAATACCTAGCCAACCAAGAAAAACATGTAACGCCAAAGGTTTTAAGCCAAAAAGTAAAATGCTGGTTTTTAAACTCTTTAGAGGCTGCAATTATATCATTTCCAATTATAATTACATCTGTTCTCCACTTTTTTAAAATACGGTTACTAAATACATAAAATAAAAACTTTTTAAGTTTAACCGGTAAAATAAATATGCCTAAGTATATAAATGAAGTTAGTAAAACAATAAAAAAATACCCAATTACAAACACAGTAAAAATATCCAATTGATTACCCAAAATACTAAACTCTAAATAATCGGGAAAAACTACTTTGCTCCCTAAAATCAAAATCACTACAGGAACTAAAATAATAAAAAATAGTTCGTCTAAAAGTGCAGTTATCATTACTATAGCTGTACTTTTACCTAAAGGAATTCCTTCTTTTTTTAAAATAAACATAGCTATGCCCGAACCTCCAACTACAGATGGAGTAATTGCCGAGGCCGTTTCCCACAACATTATACAATTAAAACATTGTTTCCATGTAAGGAAATTTTTACTGAGTATTTTTAAACGAGCCATGTAAGCAAAATCGCGCACTATAACGCATACTAAAGCCATAAAAAATCCCCAAAAGGCATTCCATCCCCACTTTATTTTTTGTAGTAATCCCCAAACATTTTGCTGAATAAAATTTCCTTTTTGAGGAGTATAAATAAACTCTGATTTTTCCTGAATTTGGTTATGATTAGTATCCTCCCAAGTATAATTACCTTGTGAATTCTCTACTTGAACAAACAAAACCTCCTGAAAATTTTGATACAACAAATACCCACTAACCGATAATCCAATAAGTAATGGCACCAACAAACGTTTAAACGAAAAAAACTCCATTACTTTTTGAGCATTTGCCATAACCGCAATTTTGTATTAAAAATAAACAAAAAAATTACATAAAAAAAGGGATGAGTTTTTAAAAACACATCCCTTTTATTTAAATTAAATGTAGCCTTATTCCACAATCAACTTGCGAACTTCGCCTTGATTAGTTTTTAAAATATACATTCCTTTAGTAAATCCATTTAAAGAAATTTGTTTTGTTTTACCACTAAACAAAATTTGTCCGCTTAAACTGTATAACTCCACAAAACGCTCTTCGCTTAAATTCACAACATTCTTTGCTGGATTTGGATAAATTGTTAAGCCTTGTGTAGCGTTTAAATTATCAACAAACACATTTCCATCTTTAACTACCTCAAAAACTGTAATTGTTCCGCTTATTTCATTGGAAACTAATATGTAACGGTTACCGTTCGGGCTTTTATCTTCGTTGATATATACCACATACTCTGGCCCTAAATCACCTGTTAAACCAGTTAAACTTCTGTTATTTGCATAATCCACATAATAAGGACTTTGAGGATTTGTAATATTATAAACCATAACACCACCAATGCGCTCTAAACCTACAAATGCATATACTTGTCCGTCGATTGTTGCAATATCTAAAGCTTCTGGCTCTGCTCCTTTTGTAATACTTCTACCTTTAAAAGTTGTATTATCATGTGATGCGTTATACAAAGGACTAAATACAGAGTGTTGAGAAGTAATATAATCAAAATCATCGCCCGAATCATAAACTAATACTTTATCATCTGCATCAAAAATAGAGAACGAACGTGCTCCTACTGCAAATAATTCATCGTAATCTCCATCGTTATCAGGATCAGCATATTCTTTAATATTCGAAATACGGAAACCTCCAATATTATAATTTTGTTTTAAAACAGCTGCATGAGGAAATTTAACAGGATCTAAAACTACACTGTTATTTCCAACAGTTGTTCTTTCATTTAATCCGCCATATTCTTTTTCATCTCCTTCATTTGCTGTAACAATATAATGCTTATTACCAATTGTATAAGTAGCTAAAGCATCTGGCTGATAATAACCTTTTACTGGCCAATTTGCTATTAAAACATTATTTTGTGTTGGACTAGCTGCAGCCATATCCGCACCATTACCTGGTTTGCTGTAATCTTTGGTGCCTAACGCCCAAATATCTACTAAAGTATCATTTTCTAAATCTAACTCTAACATTGCATTATTTTCCTGACAAATAACCCAAGCTTTTTTGCTATCATCGGAGAATGTTATATACTCTGGCTCTAAATCTTTAGATAATGTGCTGTTTTTAAAAGTTTTACGAACTCCAGCTGCAATATATTGAGCCTCATTAGCATTTAAACCTTGTAATGAAATTACTTTTACTTTAGATTGGTTAATGCTTTGAGCACCACCAGATACGTCAATTACCGAAACAGTTCCCTCAGGATCAAAAGTATAATCACTATTAGGTTGCCCTTCATCCGCAGTTAAAACTTTTTTACCATCCGGAGTAAATTTAACCATATCAGGTAATGCTCCCACTGTTACATCGGTAATATAATCACCATTTGAATTAAAAAATACAACTTTGCCTTGTTGAGTTTGATCACTTGCAGGAGCTCCTACAGCAACTAAACCATTGTAAACTGTTACACCTGTAATTCCACCACCATAAGGCGACATATCCACAGATTTAATTGTAGTTGGGAAAGCTGGGGTAGAAAAATCTATGATGTCAAATCTGTTTTGAACCGCACTACTTGCATATAATTTATAAGTTGAAGCATCGTA
>JBEEPA010000231.1:0-5473 GCA_041191385.1 Bacteroidota bacterium
ACCAGATTTTGAAGGGTTTTTAGTCCATTTAATATTTAAGTCAATAATCTTTTCACTTGTAGAACTTATTTTACTCTCTTTGTAAAATTTCTCATCTAAAATACTTTTTGAGAAAGCTAAAAATATCCCGCCAGTACCTCTACCTTGAACCAAATTAGTAGGATCTATATTTAAATCTAAGAAGTTTTTATTTATTTTTTTCAACCATTCGTTGGATTTTTTATGGTAAGCGTTAATTTTCTCTCTTAAATATTGTCTTTTTTGAGTAAATTCTTCAAAACTATACTGGTTTAATTGATTTAAATACGTTTTCCCTTCATTTTCCTCCGATTTACCATATAAATTTAGTACAACATCTTCAAATTTCCAATTATTATCTTCCTCAATGGTATCTTTTATATAATTAAACAAATAATTTGTAAGTTCTTTATCTTCACCAGTTTTGCTAATTAATTTTTCCAATGCTTCTTTTTTTATGGCATCGATATCCATTTCGATTTCAAAATTAAAAGGGAGTTTTAGCTCTAAATTAAATGATTTTACTACCCTAACCATAAATTTATCAATGGTACTAATGTTAAAATCAGAGTAGTTGTGTAAAATATGATTTAAGGTTTTGTTTGCCCTTTTTTGAATGGTTTCTTTTGGAGATTTTGTTTTTTGTTCAATAACATTTAAGATTATTAAGTATTTCTGTTCAGTAATAGTTTCTTTACCTATATTTTGTAAATATTCCATTACACGGTGCTTCATTTCGTAAGCCGCTTTATTGGTAAAAGTAATAGCTAAAATGTTTTTGTATTTAGCATCCATATCCGTGGATAATGCTAAACTTAAATAATCGTTAGCTAGGGTGTAAGTTTTACCAGAACCTGCCGAAGCTTTATAAATTACAAAATTCATTATTTACTCCACATTCAATTTATCTATAATTAAAAATATTCGATAATCGTTGATTTTAGGATCGAAAAATTGCGCATTGGAATTATAATTAATACTAACATTTTTACCCACTAAGCTTTCCCATTTACTAGGTAAATCTATATTACTTTGTACAAAATTTAACCATAATAATTTTGTTGTTTTTCCATTAGTTTCTTCTATAGTTATTACAACAAATAAATCTTTTTCGATATTTGTTATTTTCCCCTTTAATTGTTTACTATCCTTTTTAAATTCATCTTCTTCCAATTCCTCAACAATAATTTCATCTACAGTATTGTTCATTAATTGTGAAATTTTTATCAAGCTCTCCGGACAAACACCTGCTAATTTAAAACCAATTATGGTTCCTAATTTACGTCCTTCCTCATCGCCCATTTTTTCTAAATCGATATCATGGTCTTTTTTTAATTGTTTTTTGTATGGCATGGATGCTTGTATCATACAAACTCCTAATTGAGCGCTGATTTGATCTTTCTTTCCCTTTAAACTCATATTTTCTATACATTCACAAGATTTTTGAGTGATATCATCCATGTATTTTTGGGCTAATGAAATATTTAAGTTTAACAATACAATTCCTAATGTGATTAAAATTTTGTTCATTTTTTAGATTTTAAATTATTGATTTTTGTTTGCGTTTCCATCTTTTGTGCGACCACAACCAGGTTTCAGGCTGGTAATTTATACTTTGCTCTAAATATTCTATAAATTTTTTCGTGATAAATTCATCCTCTGTTTCAGATGGTTTATCACAAATTTCATAAAAATTTACAATATAGTGATTTTTTGAGGTTTTTAATGTTTGTGCAAAAAATACTGGATAATTAAATTTTTTAGCTAATTTTTCTGGTCCCATAAAAAATGGGGTATTTTGATGTAAAAAAGTTGTCCATAAACATTGGTCGTAAGAAGGTGTTTGATCCGCAATAAAAGCATTTAAAGTACAATTGCTTTTGTTGCTAATCATTTTTCGTAAAACATCTTTACTACTGTACATTTCGTTACCAAATTTGCTTCGTAGTTTTAATAACCAATGGTTTATTTTTTCATTATTTTGCGGATAATAAACCGATTTAATAATTTGCGGGATTTTTGCAGAAAAAGCAGCACCTATCAGTTCCCAATTGCCTTGATGGCCCATTACAATTATAACACTTTGCTTTTTATTTAGGTATTCCTCTACAGCTAAATAACTATCCGTGATATTAATTTTTTCCGAAAGTTCTTCTTTTGTAATATATTGTATTTTAAGTGTTTCGAAAATAATTTCGCACAAGTTTTTATAAAATTTATTTTCGATAATTTTTCTTTCACTATCGGATTTTTCAGGAAATGCGTTTTTTAAATTTTCATGAACAACTTTTTTACGATAAGATATTATGTAGTATAAAAATATATAGCTTATATATGCCCAAACATTTATTAGCCACCAAGGTAATTTCCCAAATATTTTAAGTATTACAAACAAAATCAAAATTTTAAAAAACTAAATTAGTAATATTTGTTTGATAAAGTTGACCAATTTTAATTATATAGGTTAAAAAAATCAATAAATTATGATTCATCAGCTTTTTTTTAATCAAATTAAGGATTGTAGCTTATTTTTATTAATTTTGTGCGATATTTAAAAATACTATGGACAAATTTGCTTCAACATTAAATATCCCAGAAGGTTTAACATACGACGATGTGCTTTTGGTTCCTGCTTATTCCGAAATTTTACCAACACCTCAGGACATTACATTAAATTCTAAATTTAGTAAAAATATTACTTTAAGAACCCCTGTGATTTCTGCTGCTATGGATACAGTAACCGAGAGTGCTATGGCAATTGCAATGGCTCAAGAAGGTGGAATTGGTGTGATACATAAAAATATGAGTATTCAGCAACAAGCAGATGAGGTAAGAAAGGTAAAAAGAGCGGAAAATGGGATGATTTTAGATCCTGTAACACTAAAATTGGATTCTACGATTGGTGATGCAATGAAAATTATGAGCGAAAACAAAATTGGTGGTATTCCTGTTGTGGATGATGAGAAAAATTTAGTGGGTATTTTAACCAATCGTGATTTGCGTTTTGAGAAAAAATATTCTCGTCCAGTTTCGGAAGTTATGACATCACAAAATCTAATTGTTGCTAACGAACAAACTGATTTTGAACAAGCTGAAGAAATTTTACAAAAACATAAAATCGAAAAATTACCAGTTGTTGACGAGCACAATAAATTAGTTGGTTTAATTACTTATAAGGATATTTTAAAAATTAAATTACGTCCAAATGCTTGTAAAGATGAATTTGGACGATTAAGAGTTGCAGCAGCAGTTGGAGTTACAGATGATTGTATCGAAAGAGTAACTGCTTTGGTAAATGTTGGTGTGGATGCAGTTGTTTTGGATTCTGCACATGGTCATTCTTTAAAAATTATTCAAAAATTAAAAGAAATAAAATCTGTGTTTCCAAAATTGGATGTTGTTGCAGGTAATATTGTTACTTATGAAGCTGCTAAAGCTTTAATAGATGCAGGAGCAGATGGTGTTAAAGTAGGTATTGGTCCGGGTAGTATTTGTACAACCAGAGTAGTTGCTGGAGTTGGGGTTCCTCAATTAACTGCCATTATGGATGTGTATGAGGCTACTAAAGGTACTGGAGTAACTTTAATTGCAGATGGAGGAGTTAAACATACAGGAGATTTTGTGAAAGCTATAGCTGCTGGTGCAGATTGTATCATGATTGGTTCAATGTTCGCTGGTGTGGATGAAAGTCCGGGTGAAACCATAATTTACGAAAGTAGAAAATTTAAAACTTACCGTGGAATGGGTTCTATTGAGGCCATGCAAGCAGGTTCTAAAGACAGATATTTTCAAGGCGATACGGCAGATAGTAAAAAATTAGTTCCAGAAGGTATAGTTGGTCGTGTTCCTTACAAAGGAAGCTTATCCGAAGTAATGTATCAAATTGTTGGTGGTTTACGTTCTGGTATGGGTTATACAGGTTCTGCTAATGTAGAAGAATTGAAAAAAGCTAAATTTATCCGAATAACTTCGGCAGGTGTAAGAGAAAGTCATCCACATGATGTACAAATTACTCGTGAAGCTCCAAATTATAGTAGATAATTGTATTTTTAGTTTAATTAATAGTTAAAAAAGAAAAGTGTTATGAGATTTTGGTTAGTTAATTTATTAGTTCTGAGTTCATTTTTTGTTAAAGCACAAAATCACAATTTACCTAAAGATTTATCTCAAAAAACTTTATTAACCATTCAAAATAAAGCTATTTCAGTTGATGATTTTTGGTATGTATTTACTAAAAATTTAAATGATGAAAAAGCAGTAAATACTGATGAATTAAAGGAGTATTTTACTTTATTTCAAAATTTTAAGCTAAAAGTTGAAGCGGCAAAGGATGCGGGTTTAGATAAAACTCCAGAATTTGAAAAAGAATTTGAAGGATACAAAAATCAATTATCCGAAAATTATTTAACGGATAAAAAAGTAACACAACAGTTGTTAAAAGAAGCTTATGATCGTTCTCAGGAAGAAATTAAAGCTAGCCATATTTTAGTTAGAGTAGCAAATTTTGATATGCCTTCTGATACTTTAAAAGCTTATAAAAAAATGCAAGATATTAGGAAAAGAGCAGTTGCAGGGGAGGATTTTGATAAATTAGCTTTTGAATTATCTGAGGATCCTAGTGCAAAACAAAACAAAGGTAGTTTAGGCTATTTTACGGCTTTACAAATGGTTTATCCATTCGAAAATGCTGCATTTAATACTCCAGTTGGATCTGTTTCAAGTATTATTCGTACACGTTTTGGTTATCATATTTTAAAAGTTTATGATCGTAAACCAATTTTAGGTAGTATCCGTGTGGCGCACATTATGGTTGTTAAGCCTAATCCAGAAGATGATAAAGATTTATCAGTTTACAAACAAAAACAATCTAAAATAAACGAAATTTATACAAAGTTCATAAATAAAGAAGCGAGTTTTGAAGAGTTGGCAAGAAGTTATTCCGAACATGGAAAAAGTGCAAGGGTTGGTGGTGAGTTGCCTTGGTTTTCTGGTAATCAATACGACGAAAAATTTGTGAATATTGCATATAGCTTACAAAAAAATGATTCTGTATCAAAACCTTTTGAAACAGATTATGGTTGGCACATAGTAAAAAGATTAGATTACAAAGTACCTGCAGATTTTGAAAGTTCTTCCAGAATGTTGTTGCAAAAAATTGAAAAAAACGATCGTGCAGAATTGTCTAAAGATGCTGTTTTACAAAGAATAAAAACTGAAAATAAATTTAAGGATTTCCCAAAAAATTTCGAAGTTTTTTATTCTATCTTAGATAGTACAATATTACAAGGAAAATGGAAAGTTCCAACGAAAAATAAACTGAATAAAAATCTATTTACAGTTAATAAATCAAAGTATATACAAATTGATTTTGCAAAATATCTCGAAAAAAATCAAAATGAAAAAAAGGGTGGAAATCATTTAGAAGTATTGCAATATCATTATCAAAAATGGATGG
>JBEEPA010000232.1:0-7495 GCA_041191385.1 Bacteroidota bacterium
AAAGGAGTTAATATACAAATCAATACCTTCTTAACCGAATTTGTTTATGGAGGAATTGATGGCTGCGTAACAACGTTTGAAGTAGTTTCAGGAGCTTCTAGAGCTGGGTTACCTAGCACAATAGTAATAATTTTAGGTGTTGCCAATTTAATAGCCGACGGGTTTGCTATGTCGGTTGGTAGCTATTTATCCGCACAATCAGTGTTAGATAAGTTTCATAAAAATATCAATGAGTTGGTGAAAAAATCAAATTTCCCAAATCATCATGAACAAACAGAATTATTAGATTATTACATAAATAAAGGATTAACTAAACAATTAGCTCAGCAAAATTTATCTGTTTTAAAATTAAAACCCACTACCCTAGCCCAAGATTTAATGGCTGCAAGGAATAATTTTTTGCCCGACAATAGATCATCTTTTTTAAAAGCATTTTTCACATTTATAGCTTTTATTATTATGGGAAGTATTCCTGTAAGTATTTATTTTGGGATTTTTTGATTAGTCCAATTCAAAATTTATTTTATTTTCAGGTACTTTTACTATCCTTAGTTTTGCAACTATTGGTTGGATTAAAGGAAAAATAACGCTTCAATCCAAAATTAAAACAAGTTTACAAACTGTTTTTTTAGGAATTATGGCTGCTGGATTATCATTTTTAGTAGGATATTTATTAGAAGGTTTACATTAATTTTAGTTGTTTAAATTTTACAATTTCTTAAATTTAATATAAAAAAACCGTAATTAGTAAAATATTAGCACTTTAGTTTAATTAATGTAGTTTTTACTGAGATAATCTTTGATTTACTAAAATAATTTATTAGCTTAGGGTTTTAACACTAAATTAACATCCCTAATTATGTTCAAAAAAATCATCGTCCTTTTTTCCATTTTCCATTTTTCAATTATTTCAAAAGCGCACAATTTTACTATCAAAGAGGGTTTTTCAACAGAGCTTGTATCGGATAAAGTTGTTAATCCAACAGCAATGGACATTGCTCCTGATGGCAGAATATTTATTTCTGAAAAATCAGGAAAAATCAAAATAATTGAAAATGGAATTTTACTACCCAATTTGTTTTTAAATTTAGCTGTAGATGAGTATGGAGAAAGAGGTTTGAGTGGTTTTATTTTAGATAAAGAATTTGATAAAAACGGATATATTTATGTGTATTATAATGTTTTAGGCAAAAACCATAATCGTTTATCCAGATTTACAGCCAATGGAAATACTGTAATTCCTAATAGTGAGGAAATTTTATTAGATTTTGAAACACTCAGTGGCACAACACACAATGGTGGTGCTATGCGATGGGCTTTAGATACTACATTAATTATATCTATTGGCGATGGTTTAAGAGCATCTATTGTTCAAAATATGGATAATTTTTTTGGAAAGGTTTTGAGATTAAACAGAGATGGAAGTATTCCTACGGATAACCCTTTTTACAATTCTCATACAGGAAGAGCTAGATACATTTATGCTTTAGGGTTAAGAAATCCATTTACCTTTGATATTCATCCTATTACAGGAAAAATTTTAGCAAATGATGTTGGTGATTCTAAATTTGAAGAAATAAACGAAATCATTCCTGGTGCTAACTATGGTTGGCCAAATATAGAAGGAATGCGAACAAATCAATCCGAACCAGCAAATTATAAAGATCCACTTTTTGCCTATGAACACAAAAATGGAAATTGTGCCATTGTTGGTGCTGCTTTTTATGCTCCTACAGAGAGTAAATTTCCGCCAGACTGGAAAGATCAATATATTTTTGGAGATTATTGTACAGGTAATATTTTTAGGTTGAATCCTGATAATGGGCTTGTTGAGGATACGCTTATATATGGAGGGCATAGTATCTCTAATTTGTATGTATCTAAAGATGGTTATTTGTATTATCTTGTTTTTGGTGATCAATCTAGCGAAATTTGGAAGATAAAATATGCAGGAAGTGGCGCGCCATTTTTTACTAAACAACCAAAAACAGTAATGGCAGTTGTTGGGGAAAATATAAATTTAGAAGTAGATGCTGTTGGAAAAGGTGAAGTTTCCTATCAGTGGTTTAAAAACAATAGCCCTTTACAAAATGAAATAAATAAAAGTTTAGTCTTAAATTCGGTTGTTTTAGCGGATAGCGGAAGTACCGTATTTTGTGTTGCAACTAACTCTTTTGATTCGGATACTTCAAATATTGTTACATTACTTATAACTCAAAATCAACGTCCGCAAATTAATATTGTTTCTCCATTAATTGGCTCAAAATTTAATTATGGCGACTCTTTAAGATTTGAAGGAAATGCTTTTGATCCTGAGGATGGAACTTTGACATATACACATTTGGAATGGAAAGTAGATTTTCATCACGATAACCATACTCACCCTGGACTTACTTCAACATCTGGAATTTATAAAGGGGCTGTATTTTTACCAAGATTAGGCGAAACAAGTACCAATGTTTGGTACAGAGTTCACTTAAAAGCAACAGATAGCAAAGGATTAACCAATAATACATACGTTGATGTTTATCCAAATATTGGTAATATGGAAGTAAAAAGTTATCCAGCTGGGCTACCAATTGCATTAGATGGAAATTTTAAAAATGCGAATTTTAATTTTGATATAGTTATAGGAAACGAACGAGTATTATCCGCAAAACCTTTAACTTACCGTAATGATTCCCTTTTTCAATTCAAAAACTGGTCGGACGGTAAAACAGACAACAACTTTACTTTTAGAGGTGGTGAAATCACTACTATTACTGCAAATTATGAATATATAAACAAATACATTGAAGGAAATGGAGATGGATTACAAATGAATTTTTATGAAAACATTAATTTTCAAGGTCCACCTAAATTAACACGAGTAGATCCTCAAATAAATTATCAACTGGATTTTAATTCTTTTGGATATGGATTAAAATCAGATTTTATCTCTGTAAAATGGAGTGGTGAAATTTTAGCGCCTGTTACAGGACAATACAAGTTTAGTTTTGATTTTGATGATAAATTAACTTGTGTTTTGGATGGTGATACAATTTTTAAACAAACTTGGGGTGGCGTGGGCAATGCCAGAGTGGTAAATTTGGTTGCTGGTGAAAGGTATAAGATAGAATTACTTTTTGTAGAGTTAGAATGGGGAATGCATGTTAAATTTTATTGGGAGCACCCTTATCAAATTAAAGAGTTGGTTCCTCAGGAATTTTTGTATTCGGAAATTCCAGTTTTTACCAATAATATAAACAAAAACGAAATCAATATTTTCCCTAATCCTGCCAAGTCATTTGTAAATATTAAGCCAAATACATCGTCATCCTTTGAAGTACTAATATACAACACAAATGGACAGTTGATTTATTCAGGAAAATATCCAGAAAATACAACTCTTGTAGAACTAAATACTATAGGTTATACAGATGGACTGCATTTTGTACATTTTACATCAGATAACAAACAATTATTCGGTAAATTCTTAAAAATTAAATAATTTATCGTTTTATTACTAAATAAAAAGTCATTTGAAATAAAATGGCTTTTTTATAAATTTAAGTTCTTAGCTTACAAAGAGAAAATATTAATTTAATAATCTGATATTTTGTGGTTAATAACAAAAACTTTTATAAATGTGTAGAATTTTAAAGGAATATGTTTGACAAATTGAAAGGAGAGTTTTATTTTTGGGAGTTATGGAAAAATCACTAAAAATAAACTTGGAGTTATTAATACACGATATGTTATTAAACAATGATTGTATTGTGATTCCTAATTTTGGTGCATTTGTGTGCAATTACAAATCGGCTGTTATCGAAAGTAATAAAAGTTTAATTTTACCCCCTAGTAAGGAAATTACTTTTAATCCATTGTTAACTAAAAACGATGGTATTTTATCCACAAAAATCGCTCAAATACTAAAATGTAGTTATCCCCAAGCATTACAATACATAGAAAATCACATCTATTTTTGGAAGATTTCTTTGCAGCATCATAACTATTTGGAATTAAATGAGCTGGGGTCGTTTAGAGTGGACGACAATAATAAATGGATTTTTACTCAAAATAACGAACTTAATTTTTGGGCTGATTCCTATGCGTTAAGCCCTTTAAAAATTAATCCAATTCAACAAAATAAGATTTTAGAAACTACCGAAATTCAAACTGTACACTCGTATAAAAAACAAAATCTAAAAAAATTAGCAATAGCAGCAAGTATATTTTTCCCTTTGTTATTTGGCAGTATTTGGATTAGTATGCACAAATCTGTTAATCAAAACTGGGAGAGTTTAGATTTTTTACAATGGTTAAACTCTAAACAAAGTAACGAAATTGAAGTTCCTAAAAAAGTTGCCGACATGGATATTTCATTAAATGAAGTTAAAACTTTTTTTGATGAAGACGAAATTAAAACTTTAGAAAAAATTGGTCATTTAGGAGAAGATACAGTTTGGAAAACCGAAAAAGGACAAAGAGTTTGGGAAGATAATAAAATTGAGACCAAAACAACATCAACAATTGAAACTAAACAATCCGAAACAAAAATTGTAAAAGAAAAAAACACAGAGAACACAAATATTAATCAAAACACACCTTCCATCTCAGAAGAAAAGTTTGCAATAATTGCTGGTTGTTTTTCCTCTATTGAAAATGCCGAAAAATATGTAAATGAGCTAAAAAGTAAAGGGTATCCTGCAAAAGTTTTTGGTACAACTAAAACTGGATTACATAGAGTAGCGATAAGTACTTTTAACAATGAAACAGAAGCTTTAGAAAACCTTTCCCAATTGCGTTTAACTTTTGCAGGAAACACCTGGTTATTAAATAACTAAAATGGATACTAGAGTACTTTTAGTGGAGGATGAAGAACATCTAATTGATGCCATTAAGTTAAATTTAGAAGTTGAAGGAATGGTAGTTAAAGTTGCCGAAAATGGTAAAAAAGCTATTGATTTATACAACGAACAACGCTTTGATTTAGTAGTTTTAGATATTATGCTACCCTATGTAGATGGCTTAAAAGTATGTGAGTATATTCGTTTAAACGATCAAAAAATTCCAATTTTAATGTTATCTGCTAAAGGTACTGCAGCTGATAGAGTTAATGGTTTAAAATCTGGCGCTGATGATTATTTAACAAAACCATTTGATTTAGAAGAGTTTTTATTACGTGTTCAATTATTACTCAAAAGATCAGCTTTAAATCCAATAAATTTAGATATTCAAACTTTTTCTTTTGGTGAAAATTTTATCGATTTTATTACCTATGAGTATAAAGGCGTTAATGGGCAAAACGGTAAATTATCTGCAAAAGAAAATAAATTATTAAAATTATTGATTGAGAAAAAAAACGAAGTTGTATCTAGAGATTATATTTTGGAATTGGTTTGGGGAGTTGATATTTATCCATCCACCAGAACAATAGATAACTTTATTTTAAGTTTTAGAAAATATTTCGAGGACGACCCTAAAAACCCACAATATTTCCACTCGATAAGGGGTGTAGGTTATAAATTTACAAACTAATATTTTATGCAAAATACATTTTTAATTATTCTTGAAGGCACAAAATACCTAGTGAATAAAGGAGTTAACGAAACTATTAGCTTAGAATTAATGTTTACAATTTTAATAGTTAGCTTAATTGTAACTTGTTTTATATTGGATTTTTTAACCAAGCTAATATTAAATAAAATTGTTAAACCAATTATTGAAAAAACAGAAGCAACATGGGACGATATTTTATTAGAAAAAAATGTTTTTAAAGGCGTTGCGCATATCGTACCTATAATTGCCCTAAAAATTTTAATACCAATTTTATTTTTCGAATTTCCAAATTGGGTAGAATATGGATTAAAATTTACAAATATTTATTTTGCATTTGCAATAGTTTATATTGTAATTTCCATCTCAAAATCTGTTGAACATTTTTTTACAACACATCCCATTTACAAGGATAAACCTATTGAAAGTTATATGCAAGTTATTCGTTTAATTGCATATTTAATAGGAATTGTATATATCATAAGTGTAATAATTAATCAATCTCCTTTAGGTATTTTTTCTGCCCTTGGTGCAATGTCGGTTGTATTAATGTTGGTATTTAAAGATACCATATTAGGATTTGTTGCAAGCATTCAAATGGCTGCTAACGATATGATACGATTGGGGGATTGGGTAGAATTTCCAAAGTATGGAGCAGATGGTGATGTAATTGAGATTAAGTTACAAACTGTAAAAATTAGAAATTTTGATAAAACAATAACAACTGTTCCTACCTACGCATTTGTATCAGATGCCTTTAAAAACTGGAGAGGAATGCAAGAATCAGGAGGAAGAAGAATTAAAAGATCGATAATTATTGATATGCATAGTATAAAATTTTGCGATGAAGAAATGCTTAATCGTTTTAAAAAAATAAAGTATATCGAAGATTATATTTCACAAAAAATTGAAGAATTAAATATACATAATGCACATTTAGATGCTGATTTAAGCACTTTAGCAAACAAAAGAAGATTAACAAATATTGGAACTTTTAGGGCGTACATTGATGCATACCTCAAACACAATGATAAAATAAATCAGGATATGTCGTTTTTAGTTCGTCAATTACAATCAGACGACAAAGGTATTCCGTTAGAAATTTATGTTTTTGTAAAAGATTTAAAATGGGCAAATTACGAAAACATTCAGGCAGATATTTTTGATCATTTATTAGCTATTGTAAACGAATTTGATTTAGATGTATACCAAAGCCCTTCGGGTATAGAATTAACTAAAGCTATAAAAGAATTAAAAAAATAATACATGTTTACATCATATAAAATCATTTTCTTTTTTATTGCAACTACTTTTTTCACAAGTTTTTACAACATTACAATTTCCCAAAAATTAAAATACCCCAATTTTAATTCTATTGAATCGGAATATCCCGATGAAAAAGCTGTTTACCTATTAAAATCTGAAAAAATTAGTTTAGATATTCAAAATCAATCTATTAAAATTAGCGGCTTAATAGAGGAACAAATGTTAATTTTAAAAGATGAAGGGCATATTTTTGCTAACGAAAATTTATATTATTCAAAATTCAATACAATCGAAAATATTATTGCTGAATCTATTGTTCCAAAATCAAAAAATAAAGTAAATAGAATTCGATTAGAGGAAAAAAACTTTAAAACTAAATCAGCCATTTCATCAGGAGTATTTTACGATGACTCTAAACAAATAGAGTTTCAGTTTCCTTCGGCCAGAAAAGGAACATTAACTCACTTAAAATACAACGAAACTTTTCAAGATCCTAAATTCTTACATAAATATATTTTTAACAGTTTTATTCCTACACTTGTATCTCGATATCAAGTTACAGTACATGAAAATATTGAAATTGAAACAGTTATGTTTCATACAGATAGTACTTTAAAGTATTCTACAGAAAAAAAGGGGCAGTATATAACTCACACATGGGAAGCTAAAAAAATTAAAGCTTATCATACAC
>JBEEPA010000233.1:0-3197 GCA_041191385.1 Bacteroidota bacterium
GAGAATTAAGGAAGGTATTGTAACACCAACTGTAGCAAAAAAAGAAACCCCAGAAGGGTTATGGTATAAATGTCCGAGTTGTAAACAAGTAATGACTACCGAAGACCATAAATCAAGTTTATGGGTTTGTCCAAGTTGTGGACATCACGAAAGGATAAATTCAAAGGAATATTTTTCTATATTATTTGATGATTCAAAATATACTGAATTAGCTCCAAATATGGTTTCTGGTGATCCATTAAACTTTAAGGACACTAAAAAATATAGAGATAGATTAAAAGAAGCTCAACAAAAAACAGGTTTAGGAGATGCACTTAGTGTGGCACATGGTAAGTTAAATGATTTAGGTGTAGTTGTGGCTTGTATGAATTTTAATTTTATTGGAGGTTCGATGGGATCTGTAGTGGGAGAAAAAATTGCAATTGGTATTGATTACGCAATAAAACATAAACTACCTTTTGTTTTAATTTCAAAATCAGGAGGCGCAAGAATGATGGAAGCTGCATATTCTTTGATGCAAATGGCTAAAACTTCAGCAAAATTAACTCAGTTGGCTGATGCTGGCTTACCTTATATAAGTTTATTAACCGACCCAACTACTGGAGGTGTTACCGCATCTTATGCAATGTTAGGCGATATAAATATTGCAGAGCCTGGAGCATTGATTGGATTTGCGGGTCCAAGAGTAGTAAAAGAAACTATCAAAAAAGATTTACCTGAAGGTTTTCAAACCAGTGAGTTTGTATTAGAACACGGTTTTTTAGATTTTATCGTTGAACGAAAAAATTTAAAAAGCAAAATCGAATTGATGATAAAACATTTTATGTATTAAACCAAAAAAAAGCATATCTTAGGATGTGCTTTTTTTTTCAACTATATTATGATTAGACTTTTATTTTTTTTATTTTTTATTCAATTAACAAGTTTTGCTCAAGATACTTTGCGTTTATTAAATGGTAAAAGTGTTTTGGTAAAGTATGTAGAAATGGATAATGATAGGTTATACTTTAAAAAAATTGATATAAAAAACGGTGAAATTATCCCTAAACGAAAATCATTTAAAAATATAGAGAATGTTTTTCAATTAATTAAATCTGATGGAACAGTAATACAAATTTATGAGCAAGATAGTACCATAGATAACTTTTTGAGTATTGAAGATATGAAATTATACTTAAAAGGAATAAATTATGCTCGTGCATATTATAAAGCACCAAAAAATTTTATAGCTGGATATGTAATTGGTTTAGGATCAGGTTATTTTGGTTTAATGTGGGGGATTTTACCGGTTGCAATTTATGGAACGGTAGCAAATAAATTACCTGTAGATTTGAAAGAAATAGAAAAAGGCGATAATTTATTATTTAAAAATGAAGTTTTTATTGCTGGATTTACAGATCAAGCAAAAATTAAACAAAGAAACAAAGCTTTTATTGGGGGAACTTTAGGTTTGTTTACATCCTTAATTACTTTTCAGTATTTATACAATAACGGAATTTTAAAATAATGCAATTTAAAGTAGGAGATAAAGTAATATTTAAGGATGAAAATATTGAGGGTTTTGTTACAAAAATTATCAATAATACAACTGTTGAAGTTACGGATGTTGATGGATTTGGAATTCCTGCATTAACAAATCAAATTATAAAAATTGGATTAGAACCAACTGCGCAAAACGCTGAGGTTAAAGATGTAAAATCTATCCAAACGCAAAAGACTACTAATTTTCATCAAGCAATTTATTTAATTGCTACACCCAATTCACAAAATTGGGATATGTATCTTTTAAATAATTTCAATGGTAAAATGTGGGTTCAATTGTATCTTCGTAAAAAAGGGGATTGGGTTTTGCAATGTTCCGAAACTATTGGAGCTCATTCATTTACTCCAGTTTTTACATTAAAAATGAATGAGATATCCGATTTTAAAGAAGTAGCAATAGTAGTTTTACCCTTGCAATTATCTCAAAAGGAATTGCCTGTAGCGCAACATTATTTGGTTAAAATAGCGCCTAAAAAATTTATGGATAAAAGCGATTTGCAAAAAATAGATTTTTTAAATACAAATGGATTAGTATTTCTTTTTCAAAAATTTACATCATTAAGTTTTACATCCGAAGATGTTCTTGATTTGGAACAAAATATCAAAAATAAACCCATTCCTCCAAAAAATATTTTCAGTACAAATGATGATGATTTAGAGGATATTAAGGATTTACACATAGAAAAATTACATCCACAACCTGAAACTTTAAATCCTTTTGAAATTTTAGATTATCAAATTAAAGCTGCTGATAGATTCATTACTCAGGCTAAAAGAATAAATCGAAAGAAAATTGTTTTAATTCATGGAAAAGGTAAAGGTGTGTTAAAAAACAAAATTAAAGAGTTGGTTCAGCAGCACAAATTAACTTTCGAATATTCTGATTTTAACTCTGGTGAAACGATAATTAAGTTATAATTTACCGTTTTATAATTTTTCCTTTACCAGTATGTTCTGCAATGTTAATTGTATTAGGAGTATTGTGGATAATTATATTTCCTAAACCATATTGCTCAACGGTTAAATCCGTAGCTTTAATTTGTGCATCGCCAGTTGATTGGTTGTTTATATGAAGAGTATTTGCATCTAAATTTTTAGCATTAATTACACCGGTTCCAAGCGAATAAATATACATGTAATTCGTTTTGCCTTTTAAATTTACATTCATAGCGCTACTTTCTAATTTTATAACAGTTGAGTTGTTGTCCAATTCTAAATCAATTACTCCAGATGATACAAAAGTTTCAATATTTAAATTTTGGGTAATTTTATTTGTACTAATAAAACTTGATTGATTATGTAAAATTACTTTAGGTAAAGTTTTTTGATATAGTGTAACACGAATAATGTCTTTACTATTATTTCTTAAAATTCTGCAACCAACAGTATTTATTATTGATAGTGTATGATTTGTTAATGAAGATTCGATATTGTTTTTTAAATCGGATGGAAACTCTAAGAATATTTTATTTTCTGGAGATTCTATATAATCAAAAACCATATTATTATACAATTCTATCTCGTTAATAGAATCGGTGGAAATTTCCATCGTGCTTAATTCTTTTTGATTGTAATTAAAACATTCGTTGTTTTTAGAACAATTCCAAAATAAAATAGAAACAAAAACTATAATCCAATTAATTTTTACCATCTTC
>JBEEPA010000234.1:0-17426 GCA_041191385.1 Bacteroidota bacterium
GCGAATCGTTAAGAAAACAAAAATTAAACGCAATTAATCAAAATAATAACTAACATTGCATTATCTTTTTAGTGGCACCCATGCGACCGAAAACACTGGCACGGATAGACCGAAATACGCACCTGATGTATAACAAATGGTATCTTTTCCATAAGTTCCACTTGCAATAATATTATTTGATATATCTTTTATATCCCAACTCGTTTCAAATTCCCAATTTTCAAAAGGCACAACATCAATTATAAATTGTGTTTTTCCAACTGGACATTGAGCATGTATGTTATTATATTTAATTATTAAGATAAATACTAAAAGTAATTTAAAACTGTAACGCATTTGAATTTAATTAAAAATGTAAAGATAATATTTATAACTATTAATAAAACATTCAAATTTGTTACTAAAATATTAAATTGTAAACTATTGCATAGGCACCTCCATCAATAAAACATTGGAGTTAGCTTGGATATCGATGTCCATTTCGTTGGAATCCCACATTCCTAAACCATCTCTTTTTTGTAAAATTTGGTTGTTTATTTTTACCTCTCCTTCAATCACAAAAACATAAACACCGTTTCCGCTTTTATGTAATTTATAGTTTTGTTTAGTTGCCTTGGTAAATTTACCTAAACTAAACCATGCATCTTGATGTATCCAAACACCTGGATCGTTTTCGTGCGGACTTAATATTTGATGAAATTCGTTTGGTTTTTCGTTAATTTTTAACTCTTGTTGGTCGTATCTTGGAACCACATTTTTTTTGTTTGGAAATACCCAAATTTGTAAAAAATTTGCATCATCAGTTCCACTCGCATTAAACTCGGAATGTTGTACGCCTGAACCTGCCGACATAACCTGTATTTCATTACTTTTTATTACCGAACTATTGCTCATGCTATCTTTATGCGCCAATGCACCATAAATAGGAATTGAAATAATTTCCATATTTTGGTGCGGATGTGTACCAAATCCCGATCCACCAGTAATAATATCATCATTTAAAACCCTTAAAACACCAAAATTCATTCGGTTAGGATTATAATAATTGGCAAAACTAAATGTATGATTGGAATTTAACCAACCATGATTGGCTTTTCCTCTACTGTTTGAGGCATGAAATATTGTTTGCATAGTACTGTTTTTTTCGATTTTTGGTATATGATTAAATCCAATTTGTAAACCTTCTGTTGCTATTTCTTCGGCTTGTAACTTTCTCCAAGGAATAATTAATCCGCCTAAAGCGGCTAAACTTCCCCAAAAAAATGATCTTCTATCCATAGTCACAAAATTTGTTGTAACAAATATAAAAATAATTCGAAGTTAAAACATAAATATTATAATTTTTTTAGATAACTGAAAGGTGTTTTTTATATTTACCACAAAATATAATATATGAAGATTGATTTAATAGCAGGAGCGCGACCAAATTTCATGAAAATTTCTCCTATCATTGATGCTATACTAAAAGCTCAAAATGAAGGAAAAAATATACAATACAGATTAATACATACCGGTCAACATTACGATAAAAACATGTCGGATAGCTTTTTTGAGCAATTAGGTATACCTCAACCCAACGAAAATTTAGGCGCTGGTGGCGGAACCCAAGCCGAGCAAACTGCTGCAATTATAATTGGTTATGAAAAATTATTATTGAAAGATAAAGCAGATGTTTGTTTAGTTGTAGGTGATGTAACATCTACTATGGCTTGTGCCATTTCGGCACAAAAGTTAAGTGTTCCTGTAGTACATGTAGAAGCCGGAATACGATCGGGTGATTGGAGTATGCCCGAGGAAATTAACCGATTGGTAACGGATAGTATTACGAATTATTTTTTCACTACTTCCGAAATTGCAAATGATAATCTACGAAAATCTGGAATTAGTGAGGATAGATTATTTATGGTGGGAAATACCATGATTGATACTTTATTAAAACATCGCCACAGATTTATAGCACCTCCAATTTGGAAGGAATTAAATTTACAAAAAGAGGGCTATTTAGTGATGACTTTACATCGCCCAGCTAATGTGGACCAAGAAAGTAAATTAAAAGAGTTGATACAACAAATTGTTGAACATTCGCATAATTTACCTTTAATTTTCCCAGTACATCCACGAACAAAAAAAATACTAGAACATATCGGAATTGATTATCCTAACTTACATTTAATTGAACCTTTAAGTTATTTAGAATTTAATTATTTGGTTGAAAATTGTAAAGCGGTAATTACAGATAGTGGCGGAATTACGGAAGAAACCAGTGTTATGGGTATTCCTTGTATGACGTTAAGAGCGAATACCGAAAGGCCCGAAACCATTATTTACGGAACCAACGAATTATTAGGTACCAATCCTGATGCTATTGCTCCAGCAATGCAAAAACTATTTGCGCAAGAATGGAAAAAAGGTGGTGAAATTGAGAAATGGGATGGAAAAAGTGCCGAGAGAATTGTAGCGCATTTATTACAAATTTATGGGTAAAATGGTAAAGAAAATTTTACTTATTGCACACACAGTTAAATATTTAAAATGGCAACAAGTAGTTTATCAAATTAAAAATAAACTTTTTAAGGTAAAAAATTTAGAAGTTTTTAAGGACGAAAATTTATCATTTTTTCCATTAACTTTTAACGAATTGCCTATTGTAACAGATGTATTGCAGCATGAAAATAATACCTATGTATTTACTTTTTTAAACCTAGAGCATACATTCGATAATAAGGTTTTTTGGAACGAACAAAAACATGGTAAATTGTGGAATTACAATTTACAATACATGGATTTTTTGCGCCAGTACAATATTGATAATGTTATAAAATTTAATTTATTACAAGATATTCATCAACAATTATATACGGGTAATTTACATCTTGAGCCTTACCCAGTTTCTTTACGAATTTTAAACACTATTCGCTTTTTAAGTAGCTTACCTGCATCGGACATCCCGAATTCGATTATAGAAGGTTTAAAAGCACAATGTAAATATTTAGATAAACATTTAGAATACCATATTTTAGCCAATCATTTATTAGAAAATTGTTTTGCTATGCACATGGCAGCATATTTTTTTAAAAATCAAAATTGGATTAAAAAGTATTCGGAATTGTTAAACGAACAATTACAAGAACAAATTTTAAACGATGGCGCTCATTACGAACTTACGCCAATGTACCATCAAATTATTTTATTTAGGGTTTTAGAAGTTTTAGATTATATTACTCCAAAAAATCCAATACACGCAACCATATATGCATATGCAAAAAAAATGGTAAATTGGATACATACATTTAGCTTCAAAAATGGCGATTTTGCGCATGTAAACGATAGCACCAATGGTATAGCTTTTAGTGTAAAAGATATTTTGATTTTGGCAAAAAAACACGGAATTTTTCCTGAAACAATCGAATTAAACGAATCTGCTTACCGTAAGTTTACTTTTGATAAATGGGAAGCCATAGTAGATATTGGCGGAATAGCTCCAAAATATCAGCCCGGACATGCGCATGCAGATACTTTTAATTTTGTAATAAATACCCAAAACAAAAATTTTATTGTAGATACAGGTATTTCAACCTACAATATAGGTAAAGAAAGAACATTACAACGTTCCTCTAAAGCACACAACACTTTGGTTGTAAATCATCAAAACTCCTCCCAAATATGGTCGGGGTTTAGAGTAGCCAAACGCGCTAAAGTTAAAATAATATCCGAAAACAATCAGAAAATTATAGCACAGCACGATGGCTATAAAAATGAAGGAATTTTGCACCAACGTTCATTTGAAGCATCCGAAAATTGTTTTACCTTAACCGATGAATTGTTTGGGGATATCCTAGGAAAAGATTGTAAAGGATATTTACATTTTTCGCCAGAAATAGATTTTTTAAAGGTAAATTCATCCGAAATAATATGCAATAATGGTGTAAAAATTAGTTTTGAAAATTGCACTAATATTGAAATAGAAAAATACGATTTGTGTTTAGGTTATAATAAGTACCAAATAGCCAAAAAAATCATTTATAATTCGCAAGAAAATAAAGTTAAAATTGTGATCTCATTTTAGATTTTTTTAAACACAAAAACACCTGACAGGTTTAGGTTTATAAAATTTAATTCCAAATTTATTTGGTTTTTAAATAGGTATAATTGAAAAAAATTAAGGCTAATCTTAAAATGATTAGCCTTAATTGGATATAAATAAACAATAGAGTACGATACGTTTAATCTACATTGTCATGTAAAAATGAATTACCAGATCTTAATTCATTGTTATTATCCAAAGAAGTTCTAGAAATATTTGTATCCGATGAATGCTGAATATTATCTAAACGAATTTTACGACGCACAAAAGCAGGTTCTTTTTCTAAATCATCAATGCTAGATGGTGATTTAAATTTATCACTGAATTTACGAATTAAACCTATTCTTTCTTGCGATTTTTTTAATCTTTCTTCCTCATCTAATTCCTTAGAAAAGTTAGTATCTAAATTCGAATCTAACTCATTTGTTGAAAATAGAGTAGGTTGTTGCTTAATTTCTTGTTGAAATACTGATTTAGAAGTTTCTCTACTTTCAAACGTATTATTTTCAATTTCTGTGTTTTTTGTATCCGAATTATCTAAATCGCTATACAAATCGTACACTCTTTTAATTTGTTTAACCTCTTCGATAGGTTGTTGAGGTGTAACATTTTGAATATTGTTTTGCGGTAAAGACTGTTCCATTTTAGGCGCCTCAGTAGTTAAATTATCCTCTAAATTAACACGTTTAACACCCCAACCATCTGGCAATTCGTTTTGAATGCTATTTACTTCTGCTTGTGTATTTTCTACTTTTGGAGTAGTAATGGGCACAGGAGCTTTAAAAACAGGATTTGCAATTGGCGTGATAGATGGTAAAGGTTGTATATCATTTTTCACCTCATCAGCTGTGTTTTGCGTAAGCGGTTGTTCCCATTTTGGTGTTTCCAATTTTGGCTCTTCAAATAAAGGCGTTGAAGTTGTAATTGGCGTTTCAATTCTAGGAGTTTCCACTTTCGGAGCTTCAATAGGGGCCTCAAATTTTGGTTCTTCCAACTTAATTTCTAAAGGTTTTATATCCAAAACTGGCTTTGCCGTATCTAAAACATGCACCACTTTTTCATCGTTTCTTTGTGTAACCCCTTCAACTTTTTTATTCACGTTAAATCCTGTAGCAATTAACGTTACACTAATGTTATCATCTAAAGTTTCATCCGTTCCTGTACCCCAAATGATTTCGGCAGTTAAGCCCGCTTCATCTTGGATATAATCGGTAATCTCAGTAATTTCATCCATCAACACCTCATTAGCAGATGAAGAAGCAATATATAATAATATATGATTAGCCCCCTCAATGTTGTTATCGTTTAACAATGGCGAAGCCAATGCAGTTTGAACAGCATCAATAGCTCTGTTTTCGCCATTTGCAACAGCAGAACCCATAATTGCCACACCACTATCCGTCATTACAGTACGTACATCTTCAAAATCTATATTTACATAACCTGTAACCGTAATAATTTCGGCAATACCTTTTGCAGCAGTGGTTAAAATGTTATCTGCTTTACTAAAAGCCTCTTTTAAAGTTAAATTACCATAAACTTCGCGTAATTTATCGTTGGTAATAACCAATAAAGTATCAACACTTTCGCGTAATCTTTCCAAACCTTCTTGCGCTTGAGTAGATCTTCTTTTTCCTTCAAAACCAAAAGGATAAGTAACTATACCTACTGTTAAAATACCCATTTCTTTTGCCAATCTGGCAATTACAGGTGCTGCACCAGTACCAGTTCCACCACCCATTCCAGCGGTAATGAAAATCATTTTGGTATTGTTATTTAAAATTTCGCGAATTTCATCTAAGTTTTCCAACACAGCATCATGTCCAACCTCTGCCTTAGAGCCCGCACCTCTACCTTGAGTTAAATTAATACCAATTTGGATTTTATTTTCCACCGGACTATTATCCAAAGCTTGTTGATCGGTGTTACACACATAAAAATCAACTCCCTCAATACCTTGAGAGTACATGTAGCTTACTGCGTTGCTACCTCCGCCTCCAACACCAAAAACTTTAATGATGGATGATTCTTTTTTGGGCATTTCAAATTGCATACAACTCTATTTTATATTTTGTTTATTTATTTACTCGGTATCATCTTCGAAAAATTTTCGGAAAAAATCCAATAAATTCCCCGATCTTTTTTCTTTTTCTGTTTTTTCAACTTTTGGTTTTACTTCAACCTTAATCTCCTCTTCCTTTACAGAAATAATTGGTTCTTGCTCAGGTGTTTTTATTTCAAAACTGTTTTTATTTCCACCAGATTTCTCTGCTTCATTTAATCCAACTATAATTAAACCAACACTTGTGGCAAAAATAGGGCTCGTTATATCATTAGCTTTACTTGGAGCTAAATGCTCGTTTGGATATCCAATGCGCACATATTTGCCTGTTGTAAACTCGATTAATTGAGAAATGTGTTTTAACAATGAACCACCACCAGTAATTACAATTCCGCCAATTAATTTTTTTTCGTAACCAGAGTTTTTGATTTCAAAATACACTTGCTCGATAATTTCCTCCACTCTTGCTTGTATGATGTTGGCTAAATTTTTAATCGATATTTCTTTCGGTTCTCTTCCTCTTAAACCTGGTATGGATACGATTTCATTTTCTTGATTTTCGATTGCCAATGCCGAACCAAATTTTACTTTTAACAATTCGGCTTGATTTTTAATAATTGTACAACCTTCTTTAATATCCTCGGTAATTATATCCCCTCCAAAAGGAATAACAGCTGTGTGCCTAATTATTCCATCCTGAAAAATTGCAACATCAGTTGTTCCACCTCCAATATCTACTAAACAAATACCAGCTTCTTTTTCTTCATTGGTTAAAACAGCTTCTGAAGATGCGATAGGTTCTAAAATAATATCTACCGGATTTAATCCTGCTTTTTCAACACACTTGATAATATTTTTTACCGCTGTAACATGTCCTGTGATAATATGAAAATCGGCCTCTACCTTCATTCCCGCATGACCAATTGGGTTTTTAATGCCTTGCTCACCATCAATAATAAATTCTTGAGGCAATACATCAATAATTTCATCACCTGATGGAGTTGGGCATCTATAGGCATCCTCGATTAACATGTCGATATCCTGCTGGCTAACCTCCATGTCCACGTTAGGCAAAATTCGTTGACCACGGTGGCGTAAACTTTTAATATGTTGCCCAGCTATACCAACATTTACATCTCGAATGATAACACCTGATTGATCCTCTGCTTGTTGAACAGCTGCAATGATGGATTCCACAGTTTTATCAATATTTGCAACTACACCTCTTTTAACACCAATCGACTCCGATTTACCCATTCCCAAAATCTCAATTTTGTTGAATTCGGTTCTTCGTCCAACCATACACACAATTTTGGTAGTACCAATATCTAAACCTACTATAATTTTTGAATCCATTTATTTACAAACTATTTGTTGATTAAATCTTAAATCAATTTCCTTATATAAATCCCAACCTTTAATGGGAATAATTTTACTATAAAATGTTTCTGTTTTTTTGATTTTAACTTCTAAATCCTCCAATTTGCCCCAATTAAATTTATGATTACCAATAACTGGATACAGCCAAAAATTTCCGGATTTATCGATATAAAAATAACTAATCAGTTGTTTCATAAATTCGTTATTTTCTAACAATTGATATAATTTAAAAACTCCTTTATTTAAATCCTTATTGGTTTTTAAACTATCTAAACCCTTACCATATTTACTAATGTAGCCCGTACAAACAAAAACATTTGGTGTATAAACGGATACCCATGGCATAATTAAACCCTTATCATCAATATAATATCCTTTGCCATCAGGTGTTAAAACTCTACAAATAGCCTTTTTTTGTTCAACCTTTATTTGTAAATGTCCATTTGTATTAAAATAAGCATCAGCCTTAGCTACACCAACAATGTTTTGCACTAAATTTTCAACTTCGTTTAAACTTACATCGCCAATTCGTTTACCTAAAACACTGTCGTATTTTAATAAAATATGATTTTTAATTTCTGATGGAGCTAAAAAATTATCGCCTACATTGATATCAATCAATATATCCACATTTTTAATTTCTTGGTTATCATGATGAATTTGCGCGCCAATCACTAAAAAAACAAAAAACAATAAAAAAAGAACGTTTACTAATTTTCTCCAAAAACGTATCGAATTAAATTTCAAAACTTTAAAAATCAATTAGTTAATAATTAAACACCCCACTTATTTTTTAATACTTCGATGTATTTTTCCACCTCAGCCCCAATATCTCCAGCTCCAATGGATAAAACTACGTTACATTTCGTTTCGTTAAGGTGGTGTAATACATCTTTTTTTGAACAAAGCATTTTTAACTTCTTGTTAACTTTGTTTAATAAAACTCCGGATGTTACCCCTGTAATAGGTAACTCTCTGGCAGGGTAAATATCTAGTAAAATCAACTCATCCAGCAATTCTAAAGCCTCTGCAAAACCATCTAAAAAATCGCGTGTTCGAGAGAATAAATGTGGTTGAAAAACGCCACAAATTTTTTGCTCGGGATATAAAATTTTTACCGATTTAACCAACTGTGTAATTTCGGCTGGATGATGAGCGTAATCATCAATAAAAATACAATCGTTTTTTTGCAATTTTATATCAAAACGGCGTTCCACACCTTTATAATTTTTAATTCCAGCGGCTATTTCGTTAATATCCATACCCATAAAATGCAAAGCCGCAAATGCTGCTAAACTATTTTCGAGATTGTGAATACCTGGTAAACCTATTGCAACGTTTGCAACCTTCACTTTTGGACCGTTAAAATCTGCCACAAAATTATGGTTAACAATTTGGATATTATTCACAAAATAATCCGCTGTATTATCCTCTAAAGCATAAGTAAAACAAGTTGTTTCCAATTTATGCGCAATACTTTTATGTGCAATAACCGCCCCGTTCTCTTTTAAATTTTTTTGCGTAAACTGTTGGAAAGTTGCAATCATATTTTCCTCCGTTCCATAAATATCTAAATGATCAGGATCTAAAGCCGAAACTACTATACAATTTGGAAATAATTGTAAAAAGGATTTATCATACTCATCTGCCTCTACTACAGTAATTTCGCTACCTAAATCATGGTAATAATTACTTTGTAAATTGTTAGAAATTCCCCCTAAAAAAGCCGTAAATGCTTTATCGTTATGGTGTAAACACGAAGCAATTAAAGAGCTAATAGTGGTTTTACCATGCGTACCAGATACTGCAATACTTTTAGCACTTTGAGTAATTTTACCTAAAACTTGTGCGCGTTTTAAAATAGTAAAGTTGTTTTCTATAAAAAAGTTTAACAACTCACTATCCTTAGGAATTGCAGGAGTTAGTACCACTAAAACCTCTTTTGGATTTAAAAAACTTGCAGGTACTAAACTTACATTATCCTCGTAAAAAATACTTGCGCCTTCGCTGTTAATTTTTTGTGTTAATTTGGTTTGGGTTTTATCATAACCCATTACTTCGTGGTTTTGCGCCAAAAAATAGCGAATTAAAGCACTCATCCCAATACCGCCTGCACCTAAAAAAAATATCTTTTCCGGAAAACTAGTCATTTTTACACTTTTTAGAAAGCCGAAATTATTTCAAATTTTTACAGATATTTTTCTAAATGCAAAAAAATATTAACTAAGCATAGAGGATAAAATCTAGGTTTAAAATTTTTTATATCAAATTTTCTTACAAAATGCTTGATTTTTGGTTAACTTTGGTACGCTTTGAAAAAAATATTAATCATACGATTTAGTTCCATTGGAGATATTGTATTAACATCTCCTGTTATTAGGTGCTTAAAAAATCAGCTACCTGATACCGAATTGCATTTTTTGGTTAAAAAAAGTTTTGCGGGTGTGGTACACAATAACCCTTATTTAACAAAAGTTTGGGAACTAAATGATAATTTTAAAGATTTGATCAAAGAGCTTAAAAAAGAAGGTTTTGATCAAATAATTGATTTACACAAAAATTTACGTTCAGAAAAAATTAAACGAAATTTAAAAATTCCATCTTTTACTTTTGATAAATTAAATATCGAAAAATGGTTACTAACCAATTTTAAAGTTGATAAACTTCCTAAAAAACATATTGTTCACCGTTATTTTAAAGCTGTTCAACATTTAGATGTTATTTATGATGGTAATGGCTTAGATTTTTTTATTCAGGAAAAAAATCAGTACGATTTATCCAATTTCCCTATCGAAATCCAAAATGGATATTATGTTTTAGTAATTGGTGCAGCACATGCTACTAAAGCGCCAACTTTGGAATTATGTATCAATATTATCAAAAAAATTAAACAGCCTTTTATTTTAGTTGGTGGCAAAGAGGATGCGGATAAGGCTAAAAAAATCGAAAAGGAATTTAAGGATACCAAACTGATAAATTTAGTAGGTAAAACCAATTTAGAGCAATCTGCTTCGATTATTTTACAATCTAAATTAGTGGTAACGCCAGATACAGGAATGATGCATATTGCGGCAGCATTAAACAAACCAATTGTGGCAATTTGGGGAAATACTGTACCTAAATTTGGAATGGGTCCATTTTATCCCGAAAATCATAATTTGAGTAAAAATATTGAAGTGAAAGGTTTATCCTGTAGGCCTTGCTCCAAAATTGGTTTCGATAAATGTCCTAAAAAACATTTTAAATGTATCCAAAATATTTCGGTAGATGATATTAAAGATGCAGCAAAAAATCTACGATTAAATATACAATAATGTCGAAGGTTGATCAAATAAAAGCGCCCATTAGCAAAGAAATGGATTTGTTTGAGGACAAGTTTAAGGAGGCTATGCGCAGTAAAACACCTTTAATCGATAAAATTACCTATTATATTGTAAAACGTAAGGGCAAACAAATGCGCCCCATGTTTGTGTTTTTAACGGCAAATATTTCGGGCGGAATTACCGAACGTACATACCGTGCAGCTAGTTTAATCGAAATTATTCATACAGCTTCTTTAGTACACGATGATGTGGTGGATGATGCAATGGAACGTCGTGGATTTTTTTCTATCAATGCTTTATGGAAAAATAAAGTGGCGGTATTGGTAGGCGATTTTTTATTAGCGAAAGGTTTACAACTAAGTGCCGAATATAAAGATTATGATTTTTTAGAATTGATTTCAGAATCTACCAAAGCAATGAGCGAAGGGGAGTTGTTGCAAATCGAAAAAGCTAGAAAATTGGATATTGAAGAGGATGTTTATTTTGAAATCATCCGACAAAAAACAGCGGCGTTGATAGCTTCTTGTTGTGCCAGTGGTGCAGCATCAGCAGGAGCGGATAAGGATGCTATCGAAAAAATGCGTTATTTGGGCGAATTAATTGGTATTGCTTTCCAAATTAAAGATGATTTATTTGATTATGAAGCTACTAGCTCTATAATTGGCAAACCAGTTGGAATTGATATTAAGGAGCGTAAAATGACTTTACCTTTAATATACGCTTTAAACAATGCCTCCCGCAACGATAAAAAATGGATGATTAAGGTTGTAAAACGTTACAACGAAAACAACGAAAAAGTACGCGAATTAATGGCGAAAGTAAAAGCCTTGGGTGGTATTGAATATACTCAACAAAAAATGCACGAATACCGCGATAAAGCCCTAAAAATCCTAGAAGATTTCCCCGCATCCGAAAGCAAAACCAGCCTCATCAATCTCATCAACTATACTATAGAAAGGGTGAAGTAACCTCCTTTGTTAATTTTTTAAACAAATTTTAAAAACCATTGTACTTTGTTTTTAAATGGTATATTTTTGACAAAATAAGTCAAATTTATGCAAACAACCATTGGATCAAAACTTCGTGAAATCCGAAAAAGTAAATATTTACCTCTAAAACAGGTTGCTGCTTTATTAGATATAGATGTTGCCATTTTAAGCAAAATAGAACGTGGAGAACGAAAAATAAACAAAGAACAAGTATTAAAATTGGCCGAAATTTACCAATACAACTCGGATGAACTTCTGGTTTTATTTTTAAGTGATAAAATTCTTTATGAAATCCAAAACGAAAATTTAGCCGAAGAAGCTTTAAAAGTAGCCGAGGAACGCGTTAAATATGGTAAAGTAAATAGTATAAAATTTTAATTGATATAAAATGAAAATAGTATCCTTTTTTGCAGGTGCAGGTGGTTTGGATTTAGGTTTCCAACAAGCTGGATTTAATGTTATTTGGGCGAACGAATACGACAAAGAAATTTGGGAAACGTATCAAAAAAATCATCCGCATACTTTTTTGGATAAACGAAGTATTGTAAATATTCCTGCGGATGAAGTACCCGAATGTGATGGAATTATTGGTGGACCACCTTGCCAAAGTTGGAGCGAAGCTGGTGCGATGAAAGGTATTGAGGATAAACGTGGTCAATTATTTTTTGATTTTATCCGAATTTTAGAAGCCAAACAACCTAAATTCTTTTTAGCCGAAAATGTAAGTGGAATGTTGTTAGGACGACATACTCAGGCTTTACAAAATATTAAAGAGTTGTTTAGAAATGCAGGAATTGGTTACGAGCTATCTTTTGAAATGGTAAATGCCAATGATTATAATGTACCACAAGATCGTAAAAGGGTTATTTTTGTTGGTATTCGAAAAGATTTAGGTTTTACCTACAAGTTTAAAAAACCAAAATTTCCAAGCTTAACTTTAAAAGATTGTATTTTAGATTTAAAAGATACTGTTTTACCTGCTTTACCTTTTAACAAAACCAACGGACAAAATTGTGCTGTGGCAAATCACGAGTATATGATTGGCGATTTTTCTACTATTTATATGTCTCGAAATCGAGTTAGAAGCTGGGACGAACCCTCATTTACTATTCAAGCAGGTGGTCGCCATGCACCTTTGCATCCACAAGCACCAAAAATGAAATTTATCGAACAAAACATTCGTGTTTTTGTTCCAGGAAAAGAACATTTATATCGCCGATTAAGTGTTAGAGAATGCGCACGTATTCAAACCTTTCCAGATAATTTCATTTTCCATTACACTAGCGTACCAGCAGGCTACAAAATGATAGGCAACGCAGTTCCAGTAAACCTAGCCAAATTTTTAGCTGATAGTATTAAGGAGCAAGTGTTTAAACCAAAGAAACAAAAAACAGAAATTTATAGTCCATTAGAAGAACTGGTGCTTAATTAATTGTTATTTAAAAAAATAAAGTCTAATTTTAAAAGTGTTATGAGTAAACCAAAAGTTATAGATTTATTTTGTGGTTGTGGCGGACTTTCATTCGGTTTTATAGAAGCTGGTTATGAAGTAGTTCTTGGTATTGATCATTGGCAGGATGCTATTAAAACATTTGAATATAATCATAAAGGATCTAAAGGTTTAGTAGCAGACTTATTTAATGAAACACCAGAAGAAATTAGTCAAAAAACAGGAATAAAAAAAGCTGATATTATTATTGGTGGGCCACCTTGTCAAGGTTTTTCTATTGCAGGTAAACGAATTGTTGATGATGAAAGAAACAAATTATATAAATCATTTGTGAGTTTTGTTGAGTTTTACAAACCGCAGGTTTTCATGATGGAAAATGTTCCAAACATAGTTTCAATGGGTAAAGGTGTTGTTAAAGATAATATCCTTAAAGATTTTGAAAATTTGGGATACAATGTAATTTATAAAGTGCTTTTAGCATCAGAATTTGGCATACCACAAAACAGAAGAAGAGCTTTTTTTATTGGTACTAAAGGAAAGGAAGTTTTCAAATTCCCTAAAGTTTACGATACGGACTTGATTACATCTAGTGAAGCAATTTCTGATTTGCCTGAAAAATCAATTGCAGACGGAGCAAAATATCCATTAAAAGCAAAATCTAAATATCAAGAAAAAATTCGTGAAGGTTCATTGGGTTTATACAATCATGAAATCACTAATCATAGCGACCAAACCATTGAAATCATTTCCATGGTTCCTGATGGTGGTAATTACAAAAACTTACCTGAACATCTTCACAAAACACGAAACGTAAATATTGCTTGGACAAGGTTAAACAGTAAAAAACCAAGCTTCACAATAGACACAGGGCATAGACATCATTTTCATTATAAATTTAATCGTGTTCCAACAGTAAGAGAAAGTGCAAGAATTCAATCATTTCCTGATAATTTCATTTTTTTAGGGAGTAAAACAAGTCAATATAAACAAGTTGGAAACGCAGTACCTCCTCTATTAGCAGAGGTATTGGCTAAATCATTGAAAAAATATTTATGAGTAAACAACAGAAATATAAAATTCCTGACGAATACTTTTTTCGTTTACATCACGTAAGACCACGTTTTAAAAATGATGTGGAAGAAGTTTTACTTTATGTAGCAACTTCTATTTCAGAAATGGAAGTATTGCCCGAAAAAGAGTTTAATGCGGTTTTAAACAATGTGCTTTTTGGGTTTAAAAAAAATGCATCTTCAACGCAAAAAACTATTGATAATTGGAGAACTGAAATTTCAGCCCTTTTTGCTTTTATTCAAGAAAAAAATAAACATCTTCAACCAAGTAAAATGGCTATTAGATTAGCTAATAATCAATATTTAGATGAGTTTTTTAATTATTTTCTTTACTCATTCCAATATCCAGGCGGACATATTAAATCTCACAATATTATCAAACAAATTGAAGCAGGTGTAAAATTTAAACCTTGCAACTTCATTTTGCAGTTATTAATTGAAGGAGAGAAACTCTCAGGGAAACCTTTTAACATTACTGCAGAAGAATTAACCCAGTGTGCATATTTTGATTTGAGAGTTACAAGAGACGGAAAACATCCAAAAGATGTTGCTAAAATGATTCTTAAACACAGAGCCGATAAAATTGAATACGATCATCATTACGACCAATTAAGAAACGAAAAAACAGGAGCATATCCTTCAAATGGTGATGTTTGTAGATATGCAGGTGATATTTTGGATTATATGGTTTTAGCAAACTTATTGCAACATAAAGGAACAGGTTATTACTATTATCTAAATACCGAAAACAAAGAAGCGATTGACTATCATTTGACAAATGCAGTTTGGTTTAACCAATACGATAAATTTTATACACAACAAGAAATTACAAATCCTGAAATTTCAGTAATTGAAGAAACTTGGTTTTCTTTTGTTAATCAGTTTGATGCTATAGATGCCTTTGCTCCGCAACTTGATCAAGCAGAGCAAGAGAATATTTCTGCACTAATTCAAGAATATTATTCTCGAATGACTGGGGATAAAAAAGTGCCTACTAAAATTATTGGAGATTATGGAGAAAGTTTGATTTTGGCTCACGAATATTTGAGAACCAAAGAAAAATCAAACAGACAACATTTGATAAATAAAATCCCTACTCCGCTTGGGGTTGGTTACGATATTCAAAGCATTGAATTAGAAAAGAAGAAACGCTATATCGAAGTAAAAACAACGAAGTCAAGAAAAGCCATTAACAACAATCGCTTTAAACTTACACCAAACGAATGGGACACAGCCGAGACAATGGGCGATAATTATTTCATTTATTACTTGGTAGTAAATGACGATACCAAAAACATATTTATGATTCAAAACCCTGTTAAACAATATGAACAAGGGAATATAAAAGTTGATAAAAATTTAGTTGTTGAATTTTCTAAAACATCAGGACAATGGGAAAAGCTATTGGAAATAAGAAACTAAAAGTAACTTCATTATTCTGTGGATGCGGAGGAATGGATTTAGGAATTCAAGGAGACTTTAATTTCCTTGGAAAGCATTTTGAAGAATTGCCTTTTGAAGTTGTTTATGCAGCCGATAATGATAGTTACGCAACAGAAATCTACAACAGTAATTTTGAGCATAAATGCGAAACTAAAGATGTTAGAGATATTGAACCGAGCAAAATTCCTGACCACGATATTTTATTGGGTGGCTTCCCTTGTCAATCATTTTCCATAAGTGCTCAAAATCCGCCAAGGCTTGGCTATAAAGATGATAGAGGAAAACTCTTTTTTGAAATGGTTAATGTGTTGAAAGAAAAAAAACCACGTTTTTTTATTGGCGAAAATGTGAAAGGTCTTTTATCTGCTAATAAAGGAAAGGCCTTTCCAATGATTATAAACGAATTTAAAAATGCAGGTTATTACATTCATTATAAATTACTAAACGCCTCTGAATTTGGAGTTCCGCAAAAAAGAGAAAGAGTATTTATTATTGGTTTTCGTGAATTTGATGACTTTTGTTTTTTTAGATTTCCTCAAGCGGTAACATTAAATGGCTCAAAAGTTAAATTAAAAAAAGTAATTGACGCCAAAGCTGATCTTGACGATAAATGGTTTTTCAGTCAAAGGGCAGTTGACGGAATGCTCCGAGTTCGTGAAAAAATGAACAAAGGCAGGGTTCAAGATTTAGAGCAACCTTGTAACACCATAAGTTCGCATTTAGCAAAAGTTAGCTTGAACGGAACAGACCCTGTTTTGATGGTTGACGGAAAATATAGAAGATTTACACCGAGAGAAGCTGCTAATATTCAATCATTCCCCGAATCATTCAAATTAGATGTGGTTTCAGAAAACAGACAATACCGAGCAATCGGAAACGCAGTTCCACCTGTTTTGATGTGGCATGTTGCAAATGCTTTGGTAAAATGTTGTTCGGTTGAGAAACCAAAGGAACTGAAGGTAAAGAAAGAAGAACTTTTAAATTAAGAAATATGATTAAACACGACCCTTCGGAATACATAAGAGGAATTCAACAAATACTTATCTCTGATAAAAAGAGAATTGGGTTTCTATTTGGTGCTGGAAGTTCACTTTCGAGAAAAAGCGAAAAGACGCTTACGGTACCCGCAATCGGCCAAATGACTACTGAAATTGTAAATATAGTAGGAGAAGTAGAAAGAAAGTATAAAACCGCACTTGAAGAGATAAAGATAGAACTAGGTGAGCAAAACTTCAATATAGAAACAATTTTATCTAATCTTGAACAAAAAGCAAGTTTTATAGGAGGTGGGTCATTAAACACTTTGAAAAAGGAAGATTTCGAAAATCTCATAGTTGAGATAAAAAAGAATGTTAGAAAAATGGTTAGCGTCCACAAAATTGAAGAAACAAAAATCGCTACTAAAGATATTGTAAGTGAATTAGTTCATACTGATTTTGCTAACTGGATAGGTCAGGCGGAAAGAAAATATCCGATTGAAATATTTACTACAAATGTATCCACCCGACCAAATACATCTTGCCTATCCTTTTGATTTAGCGGAATTTTACTGAAAATTATTTTCATGAAAAAATTATCGGCAAAGGAAACTAAGGAAAAAATGTTTAATCTGGTTAAGGAGTGTT
>JBEEPA010000235.1:0-11207 GCA_041191385.1 Bacteroidota bacterium
ATGAATTACAAATTGCTGTGTAGCTTTACACTCATTTTTAATTTAAAAAATTTATTCTATGAAAAATTTAATATTAGGTTTATCGGCTTTAACAATTTTTTCTTGTTCTACTCCTGTGGAAAATACTGAAAACGCAGAAACAACAACTGAAGAAGTTGTGAAAAACTGTGTTTATGTATACGATTATGCTTCCTCAAAAATTGAGTTTGGTGCATTTAAAACTACAGAGAAGTTAGAAGTAAAAGGTGTTTTTGAATCTTTTGATGTAATAAATACAAATTCTGGAAGTAACTTTAAAGAAGTTTTTGAAAATGCCGAATTTAAAGTTTATGTGAATAGCTTAGAAACTAAAGATGCCGGAAGAAACCAAAGAATTCGTGATCACTTTTTTGGAGAATTATTATCCAAAGATACTTTAAGTGGTAAAATTATTAAAATTGATTCGGCTGTGGTTGAAGTTGAATTATCTATGAATAAAATAGTTAAAAATGTTGTTTTAAAAATTGAACAAAAAGATAATGAATACCTTTTAACTGGTGCTATAAATGTTTTAGATTGGAAAGCAGAGAAAGGTTTAAAGGGAATTAATGATGCTTGTAAAGATTTACACAAAGGTGCAGATGGTATTAGCAAAACTTGGGCGGATGTGAATTTATATATCAGCACTATTTTAAAAGAAAAATGTGATTAATATGCAAAATAAGCAGCAGTTAAATATTGGTATTGTTCAACACGCTTGTAAAGGTGATGCTAATGAAAATAGAACTTTTATTGCTTCCGAAATTAATAAATTAGCTAAACAAGGCGCACAATTAATTGTTTTGCAAGAATTACACAATGGTTTTTATTTTTGTCAAACTGAAAACGTTGATAAATTTGAACTTGCCGAAACTATTCCTGGTGCTTCTACTGATTTTTTTGGGGAAATTGCAAAACAAAATCATGTGGTAATTGTACTCAGTTTATTCGAAAAACGCGCTCCTGGGTTATACCACAACACTGCTGTAGTTATCGAAAAAACTGGAGAAATTGCTGGGAAATATCGAAAAATGCATATTCCTGATGATCCTGCTTATTACGAAAAATTTTATTTCTCTCCTGGTGATTTAGGTTTTCAACCTATTTCAACTTCAGTAGGTAAATTAGGTGTTTTAGTTTGTTGGGACCAATGGTATCCCGAAGCGGCTAGAAGCATGGCTTTAAATGGTGCCGAAATTTTAATTTACCCAACAGCGATTGGTTGGGAAAGTAGCGATACTAAGGAAGAAAAACAACGTCAACAACAGGCTTGGGTAACCATACAACGCAGTCATGCTGTAGCCAACGGATTACCTGTAGTGGCTGTAAATCGTGTAGGACACGAAGTGGATGAATCTGGCTTAACAAATGGAATTCAATTTTGGGGAAATTCATTTGTTGCTGGCCCACAGGGTGAAATTTTATTCGAATCACAACAAGATGAATTAAGTGCGATTGTATTAATCGATAAAAATCGTACTGAAAATGTTAGACGTTGGTGGCCGTTTTTTAGAGACCGCAGAATAGATGCTTATGATGGCTTGCTTAATAGGTATGGGAATTAACTTAATAATAGACTGATTTAAATTATTTTATATTTAATCATTTTGTATTTAGAAATTAAACTCAAAGCGTTTATAAGTTACTACACTTTAATTTTGCTTAATTGAACAGTTGATAAGTTTAAAAAATATCAGTGCTAAAATCATTCTTCTTCAAAAAAGGATTTTTTATCTTTGAAAATTCATCAAAAATCATTTTTAAAGTTTATAATGAAGGTTTGTATCGCCGAAAAGCCAAGTGTTGCAGGAGAAATCGCTAAAATTATTGGCGCAAATGCTAAACGTAATGGTTACTATGAAGGTAATGGTTTTTGGGTAACATGGACATTTGGTCATTTATGTACTTTAAATGAACCCGAAGATTATAATCCAAACAACAAAAGATGGGATTTATACAACTTACCTATTTCTCCAGATAAATTTGGTATTAAACTTATCAAAGATAACGGTGTAGAAAAGCAATTTAATGTAATTAAAGAATTAGTTGCAAAGTGCTCTGAAGTTATAAACTGCGGCGATGCTGGTCAAGAGGGTGAATTGATACAAAGATGGGTTTTACAACATGCCGATTGCAAAGTTCCTATAAAAAGATTATGGATTTCTTCATTAACTGAAGAAGCCATTAAAGATGGTTTCAAAAAGTTAATGGATGGAAAAGATTTTGACAATTTATTTGAAGCAGGTAAGTGTAGAGCCATTGGGGATTGGTTATACGGCATAAATGCAACCAGATTATATACTGTAAAATTTGGGAAACCAAAGGAAATTTTAAGTGTTGGTAGGGTACAAACGCCTACTTTGGCTATGATTGTTAGACGTCATTTTGAAATTAAAAATTTCGTTCCTAAAGATTTTTTCGAAATTAAAACAATTTATAGAGATACTACTTTTTCGTCCTCAACTGGAAGATTTGAAATTAGAAAAGATGCCGAAAAAGTATTGGAAGGGATACAAAATTACCCTTTGATAATTGAAAAAATTGAAACCAAAAAAGGAAAAGAAAATCCTTTACCTCTTTTTGATTTAACTTCTTTGCAAGTTGAGGCAAATAAAAAAATGGGGTATAGTGCTGATCAAACTTTAAAAATTATACAAAATTTATATGAAAAAAAATTAGTTACTTACCCTCGTGTAGATACAGTTTACTTACCTAAAGACCAGTATCCTAAGATTCCTGGGATATTAAAAGGTTTAGTGCATTATTCCGATTTGGTTAATCCTTTATTACAAAAACCAATAAAAAAATCGGATAAGGTTTTTAATGATAACAAAGTAACTGATCACCATGCAATTATCCCAACTGGTGTTCCGGCAACTGCTATAAATTCGGACGAAACTGCAATTTACGATTTAATTGCGCGTAGATTTATTGCTGCTTTTTATCCCGAATGCTTAGTGAGTAACACAACAGTTGATGCAAAAGTTGATAAATATAATTTTAAAGCCACTGGAAAACAAATTTTAGATGAAGGCTGGCGTGTGGTTTATGCAAATGAAAGAAAAAAAGAGGTGAAAAAAGATGAAATGCCTTTGTTTGAAAAAGGTGAATCTGGTCCTCATCAACCAAGTCTAGATACCAAACAAACCTCCCCACCTAAGGAATATACAGAAGCAACTTTACTTAGAGCAATGGAAACTGCTGGTAAACAGGTGGATAATGAAGAATTAAAACAACTGATGAAGGAAAACGGAATTGGTCGCCCTTCTACCAGAGCCAATATTATTGAAACATTATTCAAAAGAAAATACATTACCAAAAAGAAAAAAAACTTAGTTCCAACCGATTTAGGAATTGCATTAATTCAAACTATCGAAAATCCAACTTTAAAATCGGCAGAATTAACTGGGCAGTGGGAAAAAAAATTACGTGATATCGAAAATGGAAAATACAATCCTGATGATTTTATCATAGAAATGAAAAAAATGGTGGATGATTTGGTTAAAGAGGTAATTTATCCCAAAACTAATCAAAAAATTCGTTGTCCAAAATGTGAAGTTGGTTGGATTGTAAAAGGAAATAAGGCTTATGGATGTTCCGAATGGAAAAATGGCTGTGATTTTACTGTTCCTTTGGAAATGGAAAGTTTAGGAATCTCTGCCGAAGCTTTACATATATTAATTAATCATAAAGAAACTGTTATACAACTTAACCAAAAGGAAAACCATTTAATTTTAGATAATTATTTTAAAACTCATTTAATTGGTGCTAAAGATTTAATTTGTCCGAAATGTAAACAAGGTGAAATTAAAAAAGGCGCGCAAGCTTGGGGTTGTAGTTTATACAAAAAATCTTGCGACTTTTTACTTCCGTTTAATTTGTTTGGTGCAGAACCTAACAGATTACAAATAAAAGAGTTATTAAAAAATAAATTTATTGATTTTGGTAAACATCGAATTAGTATTGCTGATGATGGTGGTATTGAAAAAATTGAAATTGAAAACTCCAATAGTTTTTCTGTTGATAACGAAGAAGATGATGATTAATTTAACTATCTAATTATGAATAATACAAAAACTTCAATGAAAACCGTTTTAATTCGTGCAATGGTTGTTGTATTGTTATTTTTTATTGGTGCAGTTATTACCTACAATACTGTTTATAAACATCCAACTTTACCAATTTTAAAACCTGCAGATTTTAATCCAAAATTAGTTGATGAAAGTTTAAAATATTCATTTAATGAACATATCATTGGCGATTTTTTATTGATTAATCAGGATGGCGATAGTATTACGCCTAAATCGTTTGAGAACAAAATTTACGTTGCAAATTTTATTTTTACAACTTGTCCCGGAATTTGTCCGTTAATGACCAAAAAAATGGAAAATGTTTATCAAAAGTTTTTTGAGAACAAGAATTTTTCGATAATTTCTCATTCAGTAACTCCCGAAATGGACTCAGTTCCTGTTTTAAAAGAGTATGCAAAAAAACATTATGCAGTTGCTCCTCAATGGCATTTTGTAACTGGAAACAGGAAATTAATATACGATTTAGCCCGAAAACACTATTTTGCAGCTTTAGATGAAGGAGATGGCAGTTTACAAGATTTTGTGCATACCGAAAATGTTCTTTTAATTGATCCTCAAAAAAGAATTAGAGGTGTATATGATGGTACAGATGATGAAGATATTGAAAAATTAATTCAAGATATAGAAATACTTTTTTTGGAATACCCTAATTTAAAGCTTTAGGAATTGGGATAAATACTAATTAAAATGTGCTATATTCATTAAAATACCAATTCTTTATAAAAACTAGTTAAAAAAAATCCCCAATTTCTTGGGGATTTTTTTATTTAAGCTTGAGCCTTAGGACCTCCAAAATTTATCGGACCAGTATCTGCTCCATCTAAATCTTTTATCTTACCATTAAAGTGCTCATATTTTGCAATATTATCAGCTAAAGCATGTAGCAATCTTTTTGCATGTTCAGGTGTCATAATTACACGAGATTTAACCTTTGCTTTTGGAACACCTGGCATAACTCTAACAAAATCCACTACAAATTCCGATACAGAATGTGTAATGATTGCTAAGTTAGAATAATTACCTTCGGCTATTTCCTCCGAAAGCTCAATATTAATTTGATTCCCTTGTAAATTATTATCTTCCATTATGCGTCGATTGTTTCTTTACTTGCTACTAAATCTTTATACTCTGAAGCAGAACCAACTACAACACTTTCAAACTGTCTGAATCCTGTTCCTGCTGGGATTCTATGTCCAACAATAACATTTTCTTTTAATCCTTCTAATGTATCAACTTTACCTGCAATAGCTGCTTCGTTTAATACTTTAGTTGTTTCTTGGAAAGATGCCGCAGAAATAAACGATTTAGTTTGTAATGAAGCTCTAGTTATACCTTGTAAAATTGCTGTTGAAGTTGCAGGAATTGCCTCTCTGGCAACTACTAACTTTTTATCTTCTCTTTTCAACTTAGAATTTTCTTCACGTAACTTTCTAGCAGTAATAATCTGACCAGCTTTTAATTCTCCTGAATCACCAGCATCTGTAACAATCATTTTACCAAAAATAGCGTCGTTTTCTTTGTTGAAATCAACTTTATTTACAATTTCTTTTTCTAAGAATAATGTATCACCTGGATCTTCAATTAACACTTTTCTCATCATCTGACGAACAATTACCTCGAAGTGTTTATCATTAATACCCACACCTTGTAAACGATAAACCTCTTGAATTTCATTTACTATATACTCTTGTACTTTAGTAGGACCTTGAATTCTTAAAATATCACTTGGAGTAATTGCTCCTTCGGATAACGACATACCAGCTTTGATATAATCATTTTCCTGAACTAAAATGTGTTTAGATAATGGAACTAAGTATTTTTTAACCTCTCCAGTTTTAGCTTCAACTATAATCTCACGATTACCTCTTTTAACTTTACCAAATGAAACTACACCGTCAACCTCTGCAACAACAGCAGGATTTGAAGGATTTCTTGCTTCAAATAATTCCGTTACTCTTGGTAAACCTCCCGTAATATCACCACCTTTTGCAGCACTTCTAGGGATTTTAGCTAAAATTTGTCCTGGTTTAATTTTTTCACCATTGCTAACTTGTAAAATCGCTCCAACTGGTAATGAATATGATTTTTCTACTTCTTTACCATTTAAAATCTGAATCGTTGGATTCTTCTTTTTGTCTCTATTATCAATAATTACTTTTTCTTCAAAACCTGTTTGTTCATCCGTTTCGATTCTATAAGTAACACCTTCATCGATGTTTTCATAAGCAATTTTACCCGGACCTTCAGCAATAATACTAGCGTTATATGGATCCCAAGAACAAACTACATCTCCTTTTTTTACTTTAACACCTGGTTTAATATGTAATATTGCTCCATAAGGTATTAAGTTACTTGTTAATGTAATTTTTGTTTTAGCATCAATTACTCTCATCTCACCAGATCTACCGATAACAACATCTACCTTAGCACCTAATTCATCTTCACTTTCGATAGTTTTTAACTCATCAATTTCTAAAATACCATCGTATTTTACTTCATGACGGCTATCCGCAGACATGGTTGATGCAGTACCCCCAACGTGGAAAGTTCTTAATGTTAACTGTGTACCTGGCTCTCCGATTGATTGTGCTGCAATTACACCAACTGCTTCACCAATGTTCACTTTTTTACCATTTGCTAAACTTCTACCGTAACATTTAGAGCAAATTCCTTTTTCTAATTCACAAGTTAATGCCGAACGAATTTCTACCATTTCAATTGGAGATTCTTCTATAATCGCAGCCGCTTCCTCGTTAATTTCTTCTCCAGAAGCAACGATTAATTCACCTGTTTGTGGATGATATACATCGTGAACGCTTGTTCTACCTAAAATTCTGTCGCCTAAAGTTTCAACTATTTCATCGTCTTTTTTCAATGCAGTAGCCTCTAAACCTCTTAAAGTACCACAGTCTTCCGCATTAATTACAACATCCTGAGCAACGTCTACTAACCTTCTAGTTAAATAACCCGCATCCGCAGTTTTTAATGCCGTATCCGCTAAACCTTTACGCGCACCGTGAGTTGAAATAAAGTACTCTAAAATGGATAAACCTTCTTTAAAGTTAGCAATAATTGGGTTTTCGATTACTGCTTGTGATGTAGCACCAGATTTTTGTGGTTTCGCCATCAATCCCCTCATACCAGATAACTGTCTGATTTGCTCTTTGGAACCTCTTGCACCAGAGTGGTACATCATATAAACTGGATTAAATCCTTGTTTATCTTCCTCCAATTGCTTCATTAATACATCTGTCAACTTCACGTTTGTTCTACCCCAAATATCAATAACTTGGTTGTATCTTTCGTTGTTTGTAATGAAACCCATATTATAATTATTCTGGATTTCTTCAACTTTTTCTTTAGCTTCTTTAATTAAAATTTCTTTTTCAGCTGGTATTAATACATCATTTAATGAGAAAGATAATCCTCCTTTAAATGCATGCATAAATCCTAAGGTTTTAATATCATCTAAAAACTCCGCAGCTCTTGCCATACTGGTTAATTTAATAACCTCAGCAATTACATTTTTAAGCTCTTTTTTAGTTAATAATTTATTTATAAAACCAACTTCGTAAGGAACCATTTGGTTAAATAATACTCTACCAACTGATGTTTCGAATAATTCATTAACAATTTCTTTTCCTTTACGAATGTTTACTTTTACTTTAATACTAGCATGTAAATCAGCTGCTCCTTCATTGTAAGCTATAATTACTTCTTCAGGTGAGTAGAAAGTCATTCCTTCACCTTTAACTTTTTCAGTAGCAGTAGACTTTTTAATTTTAGAAATGTAATACAATCCTAAAACCATGTCCTGAGAAGGTACTGCAATTGGCTGACCACTTGCTGGATTTAGGATATTATGAGAAGCTAACATTAACATTTGAGCTTCCAAAATTGCAGCATTACCTAAGGGTAAATGTACCGCCATTTGGTCACCGTCAAAATCGGCGTTAAATGCTGTACAAACTAAAGGATGTAATTGTATTGCTTTACCTTCAATTAATCTTGGTTGGAAAGCCTGAATACCCAATCTGTGTAATGTAGGAGCACGGTTTAATAAAACTGGGTGTCCTTTTAATACGTTTTCTAAAATATCCCAAACAACTGGATCTTTTTTATCAACTAATTTTTTTGCCGATTTTACAGTTTTTACAATACCTCTTTCAATCATTTTACGAATGATAAATGGTTTGTATAATTCTGCTGCCATATTTTTAGGTATTCCACACTCATGCATTTTTAATGTAGGACCTACAATAATAACCGAACGTGCAGAGTAATCAACCCTTTTACCTAATAAATTCTGACGGAAACGCCCTGATTTACCCTTTAAGGAATCAGATAAAGATTTTAATGCTCTGTTTGCTTCAGTTTTTACAGCATTAGCTTTTCTAGAGTTATCAAATAAAGAATCAACAGCTTCCTGTAACATCCTTTTTTCATTTCTCAAAATTACTTCAGGAGCCTTAATTTCAATTAACCTTTTTAAACGGTTATTTCTGATTATAACTCTTCTGTATAAATCATTTAAATCCGACGTAGCAAATCTACCTCCATCTAATGGAACTAAAGGACGTAATTCTGGTGGAATAACTGGTACAACTCTAACAATCATCCATTCTGGTCGATTCTCGATATTTTGATTTGCACTTCTAAATGCTTCAACAACCTGTAAACGTTTTAAAGCTTCATTTTTTCTCTGTTGAGATGATTCTGTATTTGCTTTATTTCTTAAATCATATGATAAAGAATCTAAATCCAATCTTTGCAACAACATATATAGAGCTTCTGCTCCCATTTTTGCTATAAACTTATTTGGATCTTCATCTTCCAAATATTGGTTGTCATTTGGTAAAGAATCTAAAACATCTAAATATTCTTCCTCTGTTAAAAAATCAAGATAATCTAAAGGAACACCGTCTTTATTTTTAGCACCAGCAGCATTAATTACTACGTATCTCTCATAGTAAATTATCATATCTAATTTTTTAGATGGCAAACCTAATAAATATCCAATTTTATTAGGTAATGATCTAAAATACCAAATATGTGCAACTGGAACTACCAATTGGATATGCCCCATTCTCTCTCTTCTAACCTTTTTTTCTGTTACTTCAACTCCACAACGGTCACATACTATTCCTTTATATCTAATTCTTTTATATTTACCACAGTGGCATTCATAATCTTTTACAGGACCAAAAATACGCTCGCAAAACAAACCGTCTCTTTCTGGTTTATAAGTTCTGTAATTAATTGTCTCTGGCTTTAATACCTCACCTCTTGATAAATCCAAAATTTGCTCCGGAGAAGCTAAACTTATGGTAATAGTATCAAAAGTACTGGAAGTTTTAATGTTTTTTCTGTATGACATTTTTATCAAATATTAGTTCTACAATTAATTAATCTAAAGAAATGTTTAATCCTAAACCTCTTAACTCGTGTAACAATACGTTAAACGATTCAGGAATTCCTGGTTCTGGCATTGGATCACCTTTAACAATTGCTTCATAAGCTTTTGCTCTTCCTACTACATCATCAGATTTAACAGTTAAAATCTCTTGTAAAATATTAGATGCTCCAAATGCTTCTAATGCCCAAACCTCCATTTCTCCAAATCTCTGACCACCAAACTGAGCTTTACCTCCTAATGGTTGTTGTGTAATTAAAGAGTATGGTCCGATAGATCTAGCATGCATTTTATCATCTACTAAGTGACCTAATTTTAACATATAAATGATACCCACTGTAGCAGGTTGATCAAATCTTTCACCAGTACCACCATCATACAAATAAGTTTGACCGTTAACAGGTAATCCAGCTTGATCAGTGTAGTATTTTATTTGATTTAACGATGCACCATCAAAAATTGGAGTAGCAAATTTACAATTCAATTTTTCACCAGCCCATGCTAATACAGTTTCGTAAATCTGACCTAAGTTCATCCTTGAAGGTACACCTAGAGGGTTTAAAACGATATCAACTGGTGTTCCATCTTCTAAGAAAGGCATATCCTCTTCTCTTACTATACGAGCAACAATACCTTTGTTACCATGACGACCAGCCATTTTATCACCTACTTTTAGCTTTCTCTTTTTTGCTAAGTAAATCTTCGCTAATTTTAAAATTCCAGTAGGTAATTCATCTCCAACAGTTACTGCAAATTTCTTACGTTTAAATACACCTAATAAATCAGATGATTTAATGTTGAAATTGTGTATTAACCTTTTAATTAAATCGTTAGATTCACTATCATTAGTCCACTCTAAAGGATTAACGTGGTCATAATCGATATCTTGTAAAGCCTTACGCGTAAACTTAGAGCCCTTAGAAATCAATTCTTCTTTGAAATTATTGAAAACACCTTGAGAAGTTTTTCCTTCAACAATTTTCCATAATTTATCAAATAAAATTCCTTTTAAAACAGACAACTCTTTTTTGTAATCCTCATCAATTTTAGCGATAACAACTTTCTCATCAGCTCTAGACTTTCTGTCTTTAATTGCTCTAGAGAATAACATTTTATCAATTACAACACCTTGAACTGATGGTGAAACCTTTAAAGATGCATCTTTAACATCTCCTGCTTTATCACCAAAAATCGCACGTAATAATTTTTCTTCTGGTGTTGGGTCTGTTTCACCTTTTGGAGTAATTTTACCAATTAAAATATCGCCTTCTTTTACTTCAGCTCCAATTCTAATCATACCATTCTCGTCCAAATCTTTTGTTGCATCCTCCGAAACATTTGGAATATCAGCTGTTAACTCTTCTACACCTCGTTTCGTATCACGAACATTCATGATAAATTCCTCAATGTGAACAGAAGTATAAACATCCTCTTTAACAATTCTTTCAGAAATAACAATTGCATCCTCAAAGTTGTATCCTTTCCATGGCATGAATGCCACTTTTAAGTTTCTACCTAAAGCTAATTCGCCTTTTTGCGTTGCATAACCTTCACACAAAACTTGTCCTATAACAACCGATTCTCCTTTTTTAACAATAGGTTTTAAGTTCATACAAGTATTTTGGTTTGTTTTTTTGAATTTAGTTAAAGTATATACTTTTAAATCTTCTTCAAAAGAAACTAAA
>JBEEPA010000236.1:0-2795 GCA_041191385.1 Bacteroidota bacterium
AATATAAATTAAAACAAATTATTATGAAATTGAAATCTTTACTTTTAACAATTACAGCAACATTAGGAATGTATGCCGTAACAAAGGCTCAAGTGCCGAATTATGTACCAACAGATGGACTTGTTGGTTGGTGGCCGTTTAATGGCAATGCAAATGATGAAAGTGGGAATGGGAATAATGGAACGGTGAATGGGGCAACATTATCTCAAGATAGGTTTGGGAATGAAAAAAGTTCTTATAGTTTTAATGGAACAAATAATTTTATTTATATTCCAGACAACAACTCACTAGATCTTACAAATCAATTCACATTAAGTTGCTGGATAAATATACCTGATTATTCAGTAAATCCTTCTTTGGTAAACGCAAATGGAGATAAAGATGTCCAAAGAACAATTTTTGGTAAACCAAAAAATTCTGGTTGGGCAACAGGATATAATTTAGCTAATAGACCAAACGGTATTTCTTCAACATTAGCAAGCAATGCAGCGAATATGAGTTGTTGCCCGAATACTTCAGTAAAAAGTAACACATCACCAAATTTAAATACGTGGTATTTTTTAGTAGCTATATATGATGGTTCAACTTTTTCATTATATATTAATGGTTCTCTAGAAAGTTCAATTCAAACAGCTTTTGTACTTGATAATTCAGCTGAACCTTTATATATAGGAAAAGAATTTACAAATGTGAATAATAATTGGTACAGATGGTTTAAAGGATTAATCGACGACATAGGAATCTGGAATCGTGCATTAACAGAAAAAGAAGTAATAAATTTATACAATGCTTCAATTTGCTCGAATGATTTATTTATTACAGCACAAAATAACACATTACAAACTGGAGGAAATGTTACTTTTACAGCTACCACATCTGATGCTAACGCAAGCTATATTTGGCAAAGTGACTTAGGACAAGGTTATCAAACATTAAATAATTATGGAAATTATTCGGGAACAAATTCTGAAAATTTAAATATTTCTAATTTGCAATTATCTAATCATAACCAAGCAATTAGAGCAATATCAACTACAGAAGAATGTACAGATACATCAAATGTTGCAACAATTAAACTTACGGATACATGTATATCATTAATAAGCGTTACCGATACTTTAATAATAAACGCACAAATTACCAACACCAATTTACCTGTAAAAATAAATACTTTAAAAGTATTCCCAAATCCTGCGAGTTCGCAGATTACAATTGATTACGGTAATTTTAATGAAATGAGTGGCTACACACTTACAATAGTTAATTCATTGGGTCAATCAGTATTTTCGACGCCAATCAATCAACAAACATCAACTATAGATATTTCTTCTTTATCAGGTAAAGGGTTTTATTTTATTAGAGTAATTGACCCTCAAAATAATACCATAGAAAACAGGAAGTTAATAATTGAATAAATCAATTGTTAAACGGTTTATTTGAAACAAAACAAAAGGCTGTCATATACGGACAGCTTTTTGTTTTAATGAATTATTTCCCCTGTAATTTTCAAATAAGTATTTATTTAAGAGATATTTTTTTTTAAATAAACGTAATCACGCTTATTGTAAACAAATTGCAATTACAAGAGTAAATAAATGACTCATTGGATAGCGAGAAATTTGAGCGTTTAACAACATTTTTAAACGATTTGGTTATACATAATTTTAATCATTTAATAAGTTTTTGAACAGAATAGTTGTATCAGAACAAAAAGTTAGATTAGCTTTAGCCCAAAATCCACAAAATTAAAATAGCTGGAGAAATTATAGCATATTTGTTGCTAGAAAGATAAACTCAAAAAATTGATTTTAGGAAAAAAAAACAATAAATTTTAAAATTATAAACTAAAGCATTAACTTAATTTCTACTATCTAAACCCCAAGATAATTTGTTTCGAATGGTGCTAAAAAATGAGTGTCCTGGTTGGCGAACCAAATTAAAATAAAAATCTGCTCTTTCGATTGTTAAAATTTCATCCGAAGTAATGGCTTGCGAGCGGGAATCTAAAGCCACCAAAAATCCATCATCTCTTCCTTCTAATCGTAACGTAATTTTTTTATTATCAGGGATTATTAAAGGGCGTACATTTAAATTATGTGGGGCAATAGGTGTGATAATAAAAACATCACTACCTGGCATTATGATAGGACCAGAACAACTTAGGTTATAACCTGTAGAACCCGTTGGTGTAGAAATTATTAAACCATCAGCCCAATAGGAATTTAAATAATCGCCATCTACATAAGTATGTATAATAATCATTGATGACGAATCTTTTTTATGCACAGTTACTTCGTTTAGTGCATAATTTATCTCACCAAATAAATTAGAAGGCGAATCTAACTTAATTACACTTCTTCTATCGGTGATGTAATTTCCATTTATAATTTCGATTAAAGGTTGCTCAATTTCCTCTGTAGATATACTACTTAAAAAACCTAATCTACCTGTATTTATGCCTAAAACTGGTATTTTTTTATCTTTAATCAATGCTAATGAATCCAAAATAGAACCATCACCACCCAAACAAATCATCATATCAAAATGCTCAATTTCTTTTGCATTTTCAAATTGCCCAAACTTATCTAAGCCTTCAATATTTCCTAACAATTGATTGTAAAATGGTGCGTAAATAGATACTCTTTGAATTTCGGCGTGTTCATGAAAAAATTGAAATAGATTTTGAAAAACCTGGTTTTTTTCGGGATTAAAAACTATTCCAAATACAGCTAAATTCATATATCTTATAATTTGGCTATGAAGATACTTAAAGCTTTTAAAATTACCAAGAAGTA
>JBEEPA010000237.1:0-4692 GCA_041191385.1 Bacteroidota bacterium
GTTAAAATTTAACCAACTAATTTCTCTATTTATCCACTTTTCAGGTAATTTCATTGCTTCAACTAATAAATAATTATTTAATTGGCAATAATACTAAGCAAATGTTAACTACAGATTGCATTTACAAAAAAATAGTAAACAACAACACGTTTATAGAGTAAAAATTAAAAGTTAAATTAGTTTGGTACAAAAGTCTTCTAAAATTACTAATCGCTGTTTATACAAACTTCCTAAAGCTTTTTTAAAAATCTTTTTACTCATTTGTAAAGTATGGTAAATATCATCTGGATCAGATTTATCTCCTAAATTTAAAACCCCATTATTTTTCTTTAGATAATCTAATATTTTTTGCGCAGTTGGTTCAATAGCCTCATGTCCAGGTTTTTGGATAACAATATCTAATTTTTTATCCTCACGCACCGTTTTAACATAGGCTTCCAACACGTCGCCTTCATTTAAATTAGTAAAAACATCCGAATAATAAATTAAACCATAATGCTTATGATTTACTATTACATTATACCCTAAGTCTGATGGATTAACTACTGTTACAATAACTTTTTCACGTTCTGTAACTGTTAACTCTTCGTTTTCAATAAACTTTTTAAGTTTGGTACTACCCAATAATTTACCAGTAGTTCTATCAGCATAAATAAAACACAAATATTTTTTATTTTCTTCAATAGATTTTTCCTGCATACTATATGGAATCAACAATTCCCTATGCGCACCCCAATCCATGTAGGCACCGCTAGAATTTACATCTACTGCTTTTAAATAAGCCACTTGATTTACCAAAGCATAAGGTTTAAAAGGTACTCCTATAAACTCATTTTCATCATTTAAATCCACAAAAACATCTACCTTATCCCCAATTTTAAACTCATTTTTACAATAAATTTTTGGCAAATTTATATTTTGATTTTCATTATCAACCCCAATCCAATTGGAAGAATTTTGCTGAGATATATGTACATTAATAAAACTACCTACTTCCATAATTTACAATTTAAAAATCCAATTTTTATGTTTAGTTTTAATTTCTGGTTCTTTATTAAAAATGCCAAACACAGCTGCACCTGAACCACTCATACAAGCATATAAAGCACCTTGATTATACAACTGTTCTTTCACATCTGCAATAGCGGGAAACTGTTTAAAAACCGATTTTTCGAAATCATTAACCACAACATTTTTCCATTGTAAAATATCTTTAGAAAGTTCTAAAGGTAATGAAACACCTTTTTTTTGTGGCACAACACCTTGATATGCTAAAGCGGTTGAAACATGAATATCTGGATAAATTAAAACCAAATAATAGTTTTTAAGATTTAATGAAATTGGCGAAATTTCGTCGCCAATACCTTGCGCAAAGCAAGCTTGATTGTGTAAAAAAAACGGACAATCTGCACCAATTGATTTTGCTAAATCAAAAGCATAATTATTAGTGTAATTCAACTCAAAATATTGTTCACATAACTTAATCATAAAAGCCGCATCAGCCGAGCCTCCACCTAATCCAGCACCTGTGGGAATATTTTTATGTAAATGAATATCCACATGAGGTAAATCAAATTTATCCTGAATTTTTTTGAATGTCCGTACAACTAAATTATCCTTTCCATCATTAGGAATTTCTATTCCCGAACAAGTAAATCTTGTTTCATTTAAATTATTTTTCTCCAACTCTAAAATATCTTGAAGCGGAATAGGAAAAAAAACCGTTTCCAAATTGTGGTAACCATCGGGTCGTTTTTCGGTAACATTTAAACCTAAATTTATTTTTGCATTGGGGAAAACTACCATTTTATTTCCATTCAAAACTTTCAATTAATCTATTTAAATCCTCTTTTAAAAATTCAATTACAGGAGCTAAAGAATCATTATTGGGCGAATTGTAAAAATACAATGAACCTCTAAAAAAATGATGTGTACTATCACTTATAAAAAACTGTAAAGGTGTTGCAGTTTTTTTACCTGCGATATCAAAAACTAAAGCATTTACTTTTTTTTCTGGATGTTGAAAAACCAACTCTTTAACAGACGAAGCAAAGGCATTGTGTTTTTCTCTCATTTCGTATTCTTGATCAATCAACTGGTTAAAATTATTATTAATTTGAACATATGAAATATGAAATTTAGCTTTAAGTTTTGGATAAGAAATATTTAAAAAACAATTTTCCTGTTGCTCAATCACTGCACTTTTTGCATAATCAAATGTAAAATTACATTCCTTATTCACATAACGTTGATAATTTTGTTCGGGTAATTCTAACCTAAAATAACCATCAGGTTTAGGAACCGGAGTATCGCTACAAGCAATAAAAAGCAATAAAAAAACAAAGCAAACCAAATATTTTAACCTATTCATCATATTATTCTGCAACTTCTAATTTAACTTGTTTTATTCGTTTTTTATCCACAGATAAAATGGTAAACTTATAATTTTTAAACAAAATAACTTCATTTTTTAAAGGGAAAGATCCTTTTATTTCTAAGATAAAACCGGCAATTGTTTCATATTCTCCCTTATGATCCTCAAAATCCTCAAAACTTATATTAGCTATTCTGCACATATCTTTCAACAATATAAGTGCATCAAATAAATAAATATTTTGGTCTAAAATAGTATAGTCTAATTCATCTTCTTCATCAAATTCTGTTTTAATCTCTCCTACAATTTCCTCCAAAACATCTTCTAAGGTAACTAAACCTAAAGTACCACCATATTCATCAATCACAATTGCCATATGATTTTTTTTCTCTTGAAAAACCCTTAAAGCATCATCTAATTTTTTATGTTCGGTCATAAAAAACGGAGGCCGAATTAAAAACTTCCATTCAAAATCATTATTTTTATCTATATGTGGCAATAAATCCTTAATAAATAAAATGCCTACAATTTTATCTAAACTATCTTCATAAACAGGAATCCTGGAATAAGCAGTTTCTTCAATTAATTTTTTAACTTCACTAAAAGATACATTTACATCAAGAGCAGCAATTTCCATTCGGTTTTGCATCACACTGCGGATATCCGAATTACCTAAATCTAAAATATTTGTAAGCAATTTTCCCTCCTCTTCTGTTTGCTCGTGATTTTGAATCAATTCATGCACTTGAGCCAATTCATCTAAAGAAATTTGTTTTTTTTCTTCCTGCCAAATTTTATTAAACAAGTTAGATAATTTAACCAAAGCATTAGATAAAAACTGAAACATTAAATTCAGGATATACAATAAATCAATTGTGTACAATGCTGTTTTTTGAATGGATGCAGTGGCTAAAATTTTAGGCATAATTTCTCCAAAAAGTAACAAAATTGAAGTAATTACAACAATTTGTATCCCTAACATCAAAGTAGGATTAGCACCGTTTTGAATACAAAAATCAACCAAAAATGTACTTATAATTACCAAAGAGATATTAATTGCGTTGTTACCAATTAATATTGTTGCCAATAATTTTTGTGGATTGGTTAAAAGCAAAGCAATTAAACGTCCTTTTCTGGGATTTTGATTTTGTAATATTTTTATATCATTGTCATTTAGCGAAAAAAATGAAATCTCGGATGCAGAAACTAATCCAGATAAAAACAATAAAATCCCGGAAATGAATAATAAAGTGAATAAATACAATATATTTTCCTGTGTAAGTACACTAAGAATATTTAACAAATTTACATTGTAAAAACCGACGGGTATATCCATTAAAATTTTAATTAAAAAGGTAAATCATCCTCCTCCGAGCTATCATTAAATGCAGGAGGCATAGGAGTGTTTAATGTACCAAAATTATTAGGAATAGTATTAGGAAACGAATTGTTAGGTAAATTTTGTTGTTGAGGAGGCTTATTCATATCTCCTTCATTTTTAGCCCCTAACATAACCATTTGGTCACCAACTACCTCTGTTGTATATCTTTTCACTCCATTGGCATCGTCCCACGAACGAGAACGCAATTTACCTTCTATGTAAACTAAATTTCCTTTTTTTAAAAACTTTTCAGCAATATCCGCTAAACCCCTCCACAAAACTATATTGTGCCACTCAGTTTGGTCTATTCTATTTCCATTTTTATCCTTGTAAGATTCCGAAGTGGCTAATGAAAAATTAGCCACTGCTGCACCGTTTTCTAAACGTCTAATTTCTGGATCCTTCCCTAAATGTCCAACTAAAATTACTTTGTTTACTCCAGCCATTTTATAATATTGAATGTTTCAACGAATATAAAAAATATTTTTAACCCTCAAACATATTTTCTGAATCTGTTAAAAAAATAAACAAATTGAACCTAGGAATTTTGTTAAAATCTCTTCAAAAAATCGATTCATTTTTATAATTTTTTTGGGAAGCTTACATGTTGGCATCAGAAAATTTTTATTATTCAATTTTTATTGTACCATTCTTGCTGTCCTTTTTTCCATTAGGATATTTAACCTTTACTACCCAAACATAAAATCCTTTTTTCATATTCGAAAATTCTAATTTATCATTTATGTCATTGGACGAAAGCACAACGGTTCCCCATCTATTAAACATCGACAGTCTATACATAGGTAATTCACAATTACACCTAACTATAAATTGATTAGTACTATCTATAGGATTTTGGTTTAAAATCACCTCTGAAGTAGTAACACTAATCGAAGTTCCACCTGTTTTTTCATCCCACGTTCCTTTACTGAGCTTG
>JBEEPA010000238.1:0-3238 GCA_041191385.1 Bacteroidota bacterium
AAAAAAACGAATTTGTTTTAGGTTATTTAGGTTCTATAGGCACTTGGTATTTACTGGATGAAATGTTAGATTTTTTTAAAGTTTTATTACAAAAAAGAGAGTCGAAATTTATATTTATCACTAAAGATAATCCTAAGGAAATACTACAAGCTGCATCAAAAAAAAATATACCCGAAAATAAAATCATAATTCACCCAAGCGAACGAGAAAATCTACCCAATGTGTTATCAATTTTAGATGCAAGTATATTTTTTATAATTCCAAGCTACTCTAAAAAAGCCAGTTCCCCTACAAAACAAGCTGAACTTTTGGGCATGGGAATACCATTAATTTGCAATGCTAACGTAGGAGATACTAATGAAATTTTGGAAAAAGAAAATGTAGCCTTGGTACTACAAAATTTAAACCCTACAGCATACCAAAATTGTATAGAACAACTTCCACTATTTTCTACTAAAAACAAATCTGATTTCCGAAAAATAGCTTACCAATATTTCTCTCTAGAAGAAGGAATTAAAAAATATCATCAAATTTGGAATAGTTTATAAAATTAGTCATTGCTAAATTTTAAATGTGTTATTTTTGGTAATAATTTTTCATAAAAAAGCCCATAAAAAAAGCCCCTTTCGGGGCTTAAATTTTATCTAGAAGTTAATTTTTGTTTTACTTCTACCTCTTCATAGGCTTCAATAATATCCCCTACTCTGATATCATTAAACTTATCGATATTTAAACCACATTCGTAACCAGCAGCAACATCCTTAACATCTTCTTTAAAACGTTTTAACGAACCTAATGCACCGTCGTATTTCACAATACCTTCGCGTATAACACGAATTTTATTTGCACGATTAATTTTTCCATCTAATACATAACAACCAGCAACGGTTCCAACTTTAGTAATTTTAAATACCTCTCGAATTTCTACATTAGCAACAATTTTCTCTTCGATTTTTGGAGCTAACATACCTTCCATAGCATCTTTTACTTCCTCGATAGCATCGTAAATAATAGAATATAAACGTATTTCAATTTCTTCTTGATCAGCTATCTTACGAGCATTTGCTGATGGACGAACTTGGAAACCAATAATAATTGCATCAGAAGCAGAAGCCAACAAAACATCTGATTCCGTAATTTGACCAACCGATTTATGTAAAACATTTACCTGGATTTGTTCATTAGATAACTTTAACAAGGAATCCGTTAATGCCTCAATCGAACCATCCACATCACCTTTAATAATTAAGTTTAACTCCTTAAAGTTACCCACAGCAATTCTTCGTCCGATTTCGTCTAAAGTAATATGCTTTTGAGTTCGGATACCTTGTTCCCTTTGTAATTGTAAACGTTTATTAGCGATATCTTTAGCATCTTTTTCGTTCTCCATTACATTTAATGTATCACCCGCTTGAGGTGCACCGCTTAAACCTAAAATTTGAACTGGAATACAAGGACCTGCAGTTTTAACCCTTCTTCCTAAATCATCAAACATCGCTTTAACTTTACCAGAATATGAACCAGCAACTATTATATCACCTACTTTTAAAGTACCCGTTTGCACTAAAACAGTTGCAACATAGCCCCTTCCTTTATCCAAAGACGATTCCACTACAGTTGCTTTAGCCATTCGGTTAGGATTAGCTTTCAACTCCATAATTTCAGCTTCCAATAACACTTTTTCTAATAATTCATCAATATTGATATTGTTTTTAGCCGAAATTTCCTGACACTGATATTTTCCACCCCACTCTTCAACTAAAATATTCATAGCAGATAATTGTTCACGAATTCTATCTGGATTTGCACCTGGTTTATCAATTTTATTAATTGCAAAAACCATTGGAACACCTGCAGCTTGAGCATGATTAATAGCCTCAATTGTTTGAGGCATCACACTATCATCCGCCGAAATTATAATGATTGCAATATCGGTTACCTTAGCACCACGGGCACGCATGGCTGTAAATGCTTCATGACCAGGGGTATCTAAGAAAGTAACCATCTTCCCGCCTTCTAATTTCACCGAATACGCTCCAATATGTTGCGTAATACCTCCAGCTTCACCGTCAACAACTTTTGTGTTTCTAATTTTATCTAATAAAGATGTTTTACCATGATCCACGTGCCCCATTACAGTAACAATAGGTGCACGAGGTAATAAATCCTCTTCATTATCTACAATATCTTCAATTAAATTTTGTTGATCTGCATCCACAAAATTCACATCAAAACCAAATTCTTCAGCCACAATAGATATAGTTTCAGCATCCAATCTTTGATTAATAGAAACAAATAATCCCAAAGACATACAAGCCGAAATAACTTCATTTACAGAAACATCCATTAATGAAGACAATTCATTTGCAGAAATAAACTCGGTAACTTTTAATATTTTATTTTCTTGTTCACTTCTTTCATCGTCTTCCATTTGGCGCTGAGCAAAACTGTCTCTTTTTTGACGACGAAATTTTGATGTTTTACTTTTTTGCTTTCCACCACTCAAACGAGCTAATGTTTCGCGAATTTGTTTTTGTACTTCCTCTTCACTTAATTCTACCTTTACTTCCGGATTAGGTCTTCTTTGAATAAAAGGCTTACGTTCACGATTTGGATTTGGATTACCGCCAGCATTTCCTCCTGGGCGATTTTGTCCTTGTCCACCTTCTGGTTTAGGAGGCATTTTGGAAGCATCCGTAGAACCCGCTACAACATTTTCCTTTTTAATTCTTTTACGCTTTCTTTTTTTCTTATTATCAACCGCCTCTTTTCTTTTGTCCACAGGTAATTCAATTTTACCTAAAACCACAGGACCAGTTAATTTTTCAATTTTAGTACGTGTTACTCCATCCTCATCTGGTGCATAGGTATTACCTAAATTTTTAGGTGTTTCCACCACTTTAGGTTTTTCTTCCACTACTTTCGCCTCTACAGGAGCAGGCTTAACCTCTTCCTTCACCTCTTTAGGTGCTTCAACCACAATTTCTGGTTTAGTTTCAACTACAGGCTCAGGTTTTTTCTCTACAACAGGCTCAGGTTTAACAACCTCAACCACTTTATCTTCCACTAATTTTTGAGGCTCAGGGGTTTCCTCTTTTTTAGGAGCAGTTTTTTTACCAGCAGATAAATCTATTTTTCCAATTACCTTTGGACCACTAGTTTCTGGCATGTCTGTTTTAAAAACTTCTTCTGATTTTACAACAGATTTTTCAACTACAACCTCTTTTTTAGGTTTTTC
>JBEEPA010000239.1:0-3871 GCA_041191385.1 Bacteroidota bacterium
TATTTTATTAGTTGCGGTTCCTGTTAGTACATCGCTACCATTTAGATTAATTATACGAAATATTGTGTTTGGAAGTAAGCCTTTAATGTTTAATATATTTACACAAGGGTTTGGATAAACGGTGTAAGTATTTAATTGCAATAAATCATTTACATTGGTAATATGTTGTTGAAAAGTAATTTTTCTTGTGCCACTAATTAAAAAATTATCAATTGAAGCCGGACTTTCAACTAAAACATTACCATTGTTAAATGTAATTTTTTTAACATTGGAAATGTTATATGAAATGCTATTTCCTGAATTTTCATCTAAGTACATTTTTTGGCCGATTGTACTTATTGGTATAGAGCAAAAAAAGCTCCAACATATTAATTGTTTTATCATAAAATATTAAAAATTTAGTATTTCCCTACTCTTAGGTTTTTCGGTTTCACCCCGTTTTTGCAGTGGTTTCTGAACTCCACTTTTTTTTTAAAATTTAGTTTATTAAAAGTTTTCTGGTTTCTATAATATTGTGTTGTGTGTCAATCAATTTTATATAGTAAACTCCCTTGCCAGTCCATGTAGATAAGTCGATGTAAGAAGTTTGTTGATTTATAAGGCTTGTAAATACAACTTGTCCAAAAGAATTATATATTGAAAGGGTATAACCATTCATTAAATTAAAATTACCATAATCAATGTAAATGTGTGAACTTGCAGGATTTGGGAAAACTTTTAAAGTGTTAATTTGCGTAGGAATATTAACATTTGTAATTTGTGCATTAATAACCAAAGTATCTGTAACTGTAGTTAATAAAGTATCATAAGTATTAATTGAATTAACACAAGTATCTAATATGTTAATTATTACAATATTAGAGGTGTCGGTACAATTTCCAGATGAAGCAATTACTCTTACAGGCTGATTATGAGCGGATAGCTGAATATTAGAAACCGTTAAATTAGTTGTATTTACACCATTATAATTACCATAATTTCTTAAACTTTGGAAACCTTGTCCAAAGTCACTTTGCCAAATATAATTTAGATTATTAGATGGGGTAACAACGTTAAATATTGCTGTACTTCCTTTTAAAAAGTTGTTTGTTGACTGTATAGTTGTGTTAACATTGTTAAAATTAGCTAACACTGTAAATGGGTTGTTAACCGTATCTTTACAATTATTATTAGCTCCATTTGTAACTATCACATAATAATTACCTGACTGATTTACAGATAAAGTGTTAGAAGTATTTTGTACAATTAAATTTGATGGACTTACAGAAGTTCTATACCAAGCATAATTGTTTGTAACAGTATTATCAATTGTTCCATTAGCCGTTAAAACAGCATTTTGATCAGTACAAACTGAATTGTCACCAGTAATATTAATATCATTAGGTGTTTGTGATATTTTAAAAGTAAAAGGGGAATTTACAGTATCTCTACATGTATTGTTTACACTGTTAGTAATTACCACAAAATAATTTCCAGATTGGTTTACGCTTAATGTATTTGAAGAATTGTTTGAAATTAAATTAGCAGGAGTTACACTTGTACGATACCATGCATAAGTATTTGTTATATTGTTATCTAAAGTTGCAGTTGCAGTTAAAATAGAAGATTCACCTGTACATACATTATTATTACCTGTAATTGAAGTATTTGTAATTTGTTGTAAAATAGTAGCTGTTACTGGTATTCTTGATGAGCTTACACATCCTGTAGTGCTATTTCTTAATTCTGCATAATACGTTGTGCTTGAATTTATGGTTGGTGTGGTATAATTTGCTGTTGCGGTACCACCTGTTAATACGCTACCGCCTGTTGATGCTGCATACCAATCTACCGTTGTTCCATTCGTTGCTCCTGTTACACTTAAATTTACTGTTCCAGGACCACATCTGCTTCCATCAACTGCTAATGAACCTGTATTTGGTTCATCATTTACCCGAGCATCTACTGGTATTCTTACACCGCTTACACATCCTGTAGTTGTATTTCTTAATTCGGCATAATACGTTGTGATTGTATTTATGTTTGGTGTGGTATAATTTGCTGTTGCGGATCCACCAGTTAACAAAGCGCCGCCTGTTGCTGCTGCATACCAATCTACCGTTGTTCCATTCGTTGCTCCTGTTACACTTAAATTTACTGTTCCAGGACCACATCTGCTTCCATTTACTGCTACCAAAGGATTAGATGGTAATGCATTTACTGTTATGGTTACAGTTACCCAAGCTGAAGATTGTAACGGCGAACAAGCAGAAGTCCTTCTTCTAAATCTAGTTGTGGTTGTTAAATTTCCAATTGTTCCTGAAGCCAAATCTTCGGTATTCCCTCCAATGGAAACCCAGTTGTTTGCATTTAAAGTATTCTCTCTCTGCCACTCATAATTAGCACCTGAAACTGCTGAACCATTTATTCCTGTTTGTGAACCCGAACATATTGCCGAAGGAGTTGTTAAAGTACCAGAACTTGGTGCCGAACAGGTTGTACAGTTTGAAGTACTTCTATTTAATGATCCAAAATTAGCTAAAGCACCGGTATAAGTAACCGCTGGACTATCCCATAATGTTCCACCTGGTTGAATTGTAACCGATCCAGTAAAGTTACTTCGACAAATAACTACATGTCCTCCATTTTGCACTAAAAAATTACCAAGCCATCCACTTCCTGCGGGAACACAAACAACTTCTCCTGATGAAACATTTCTTGTCCCTTCTGTTCCAGATAATAATGTAGTTGTACAAGCAGGTGGTTGCGCATAACCGATAAAAGCAAAAAATAATAAGAATAGAGATAATGAAATTTTAGACATAAAATTTTAAATTAGTTTAATTAAAATAACAGCTTATATAAGGGTTTAAAATAGAAATATTTTTATTTTAAAAATTTAATGTGTTTTATTTATGATGGTGTTTAGGTTTCTGGACTCCACTTTTTTAAAATTAAATCACAAATATATACAATTATGTAAATACATAACAAATATTTTTTTGAAATAACCGAAATTTATATCTGATGTATAAAAGTTCGGATTTAGACTTTTTAAAAAATGTTGGCGCGAGAATAAAAGCTTTTCGTGCTGAAAAAAATATTACTTTAAAGGACTTGGCTTATACGATTAACATGGAGCCACCCAACTTGTCGGTTATCGAAAACGGTAAATCCAATCCATAAATTTTAACTTACGCTAAAATTGCTAGTGCTTTAGGAATTGATATTAAAGAACTTTTTTTATTCGATTTTAACTACAATCAATTAAAGGAATCGGAACCTATTTACAAACCGAGGAAACATAAATAACGATAAATAAGGTAAGTTCTAATGTGTTAATCCTACTAAATAATTAACCATAGGAATTTTAACTAGGAGGGGCAGTTACTTAATTTCCTCTATAAAAATTAAAAAAACATAGATAAAACTTATTGATTGGTGCTAATTAAAAATTAAAATAAGCCTTAAACTATATTAGTTTGTCCCCCCTTGAATCCTTAGATTCCCATCCGAGACAAAGTCTCCTGTGGAAAAAACAGTTTCGAGTGCGAGTAATGAGTTTTGAGAAAGAAAACAAAGAATGATGAGGGCTAACCACAGGCGCTATCGCGCACAGGAAGCTAAAGCTTCACACGGTTTAAGTACTATGTGTAAAAATTAGTAGTTAGTACTTAACTGTGAGAGCGATAAGCTCCTGTGTGAATTCGATAGAATTCCTGTGGTAAAAACAGTTTGGAGTGCGAGTAATGAGTTTTGAGAAAGAAAACAAAGAATGATGAGGGTTAACCACAGGCGCTGTTGCGCGCACAGGAATCTAAAGATTCACACGGTTTAAGTACTATGTGTAAAAATTAGCAGTTAGTTCGTAACTGTGTGAGTTGAAAACTCC
>JBEEPA010000240.1:0-6780 GCA_041191385.1 Bacteroidota bacterium
TTCTTCAATAATTTCTGGTTTAATCCATTTTTTTTGTAAAAAGTTTTCATAATAATTTTGTATGTATTTTAATTTTTAAAATTAACTTTCCGAACAAAAATCAGATCCTCCGTCGGTGCCACATTTTGTGTTATCAATATCCTCAATTGTAACTACTGGACTTACCCAAGTTTTTTTTGTTGTATTTTCCATAATTTATTTTTTAACTTAATCCAGTAGAATCTGAACCTTCTGCAAAACCCAAATTAGTGTTTTCTATTTCTTCCGAAATTATTTCGGGTGTAATCCAATCTTTTTTCATTGTTTAACTACAAAAAGCTGAGTCGTTACCAGTGGCAGGACCTAACATTGTTTCAACAATTTCTTCTGTTATTATTTGAGGTGTAGTCCAAGTTTTTTTTGATTGATTTTCCATTATTTTAAAATTTAGGCGAATATAAAAACTATTTAATTGTGATGCAAGTGTTTTTTTAAAAACAAACCAAAGGCAATTCCTGCTAATAAAATTTTCCCACAACGGTTAGTTTCTTTATAATTAGGGTTGTTTTTTAACTCTTTAATTATATTAGAGCAACTATTTAAATTTAAATATTCGTTAATTTCTTTGTGAGTTTTTAATTCGTTTATTAAGGATTCTAATTCGGGTAAAATTTGTTGTGTTTTACGAATCACATCGTAGTATTGCACTCCTCTTTTGGGGTTTAATCTAACCGTTTCGGGGAGTAAATTTTTACATGCAGTACGAATTAAAACCCTATCTTGGTTTTTATTTCTAAATTGCTCGTTGGGTACACTTAAACAAAACTCAATTAATTTCTTATCCCTAGTAGGATCTAAAATATCAAAATTAAAATACATACCCATATCTTGTTTAATTTGTCCGTGGGTAGTATAGTGAGGTTTTAAAATATTTAATCTACTTTTAATTGATTGATTTTTAATATGTTTAAAATCATCAGAGTTTAAAATTTCGTATATTTCGGTTTCATTTCTTTGAATAATATTTTTGGCAATAACGGGGTTAAATTGACTTTGATAAGATTGTAACCAATTTAAAAAAATTCGCCCATTTCGTTTAATTAATCTACTAAAACTGGTTTTTCCTTTAAACCAATTTTGTACATTTTCGGGGTCTTTTAAACCCGCCCAAGATACCGTTGCATTTCCGCCTTGTGCAGATATTACTGCCCTGATACCATGCTGCTGTATATAATTATTTATTTCTAATATCCAAAAAGCATTCATTACGCCATGAAAAGGCATTTGATTGATTTCTAACATTTTTTCAATTCCTTCAAGAACACTATACTTTTCTCCATTTACAACATGATGTTCAATGTTACCTAAATATTGAGTAGTTTGTTGTGCAAAAAATAATTCGTTAATAAAATTGTGTTTACCCACTAAATGCTCTTTGTTTTGGATAGGCATTTGATAAGTAAAAGCTTGGATAGGAAATGAGTTGAAATTATTTGATTTTGCCATTAATGCCAAAGCCGAAGATGAATCCAATCCACCACTTAACATTATCCCGTATCTATCCTCAGGTTTAAGTTTGGTATCGATGGCTTTTTGGTAATAATCTAACAAACCCTCTATATAATCGTTTGAATTTTTTAAATTTAAAGTAGAAGTATTTTCGGGAAACCAATATCTATTTTTTTGTAAACGATTGTTTTTAAATGTAATAAAATGTCCCGGTGGTAAATGGAAAATTTTCTTGTATATTGATTCTCCATCTTTAGGGCGCCATGTAGCTAAAATGCCAACAAAATAAATTTCGTTTACATTATTTGCCAATTTTAACTTTACAAAAGGTTGTAAACTAGATGCAAAAACAAATTGATTGTTTTGATAAGTATAATAAACTCCAGTAGAGCCTAAATGATCCTTAGCAATAAACCATTCTTTTTCCTGCTTATCCCAAATAGCAAAAACAAACTCTCCGATTAAAAAATCCACACAATCTTTCCCCCATTTTTCATAAGCTTTTGCTATGATTAATTCGTTTGAAATATCCTTAGTATTGTAATTTTTAAAATCTAGCAAAGCAATAATTTCATCGGTATAATCTAAACGAGCATAACAGTTAATTATCCAATTTTTATATTCGATAAGTTGAGGGGTTCTATTGGATAAATTTCCCGTAATTATTTCCTCGGTTTTCAAATGTTTTTTTTGAGAAAACGAAACGTTACTTATGCTTGATTCTATTAATTGATTTTCGTTTCCATCTAAACAGCTGTTGTAAACCCCGTATATATAGTTCATACTTAACTATTTAAAATGTTTTAAAAGTTCGCCAATGTTATTATCGTTTAACAATTCTTGGTGTTTAAAAGGTAAATATACAACATTGATGTGCTCACAGTAATTGTTCCAGTTTAAAAAGGCATTTTGTTGTTGCATTTTGTTTTTTAAAGTTATTAAATTTAGGGTGTTTGAATACTTTTTAAAGCGTAAATTTTTGTACAAATATTCTTGTGGTTTTATTTTTTGATTAATTAAACAATCCTTTATTTTAACTAAATATGCCATCCATTTATTATGTATTGGTGCTTTACAATTAAAAATAAACAGTTGCAATGGAATTTTACTGTTTTCCAAAGCAAATTGATATGCATAATATGCTCCGCTAGATAAACCTATTATATTAATTTTTTTATATGATTTATTTTGCTCAAGTTTGGGTATAGATATTAAATTATATAAAACAGTATTTGGTGGATATTTTACAATTTCGATTTCGCCCATTTGTTTGATGCCCTCTATAATTGCCCGATGCCTTTGAGCAATGCCTTGTACAGCAGGAAAAATTATATACAATACCTCTTTTTTTGCAAAATTATCTGACGGAATGTTTATGGATTTAATTTTTTCCAAAAGTTCCAAAGGGAGCATATCAGGGTGGAGAAAATTGATTGGAATTTTAATGTTTAAAACATCTTCCAACTCGCTCCAAAAATTAATCATTTCGATGGAGTTTGCTCCACTGTTTTTCCAAGATAAATTTTGCTCGAAATTATCAATTTTGCAATATTTAACCCATAAATTTTTAAAATTATCAATTGATGAATATTGATTTTGATGCGACATGTTTTTAGCATCCAAAAGTAAAATTGCTTTTTTGTCTATTTTGAAATTACTTAATTTAGGTAAATTAGCTAAGCAATAAATTTGATTTGGAAGCATATAATTTGGCAAACAATCGCTTAAATGTTTTTTAATTTGCTCGGGGGAAATTTCACACTCTACATAGGCTATTAAATGAGTATTTCCTTCAATTTCTCTAGGAATAATAATAACCTCGTTTACACCGTTTATATTTTTTATAAGCGCTACAATTTCATCCAATTCCACACGATGACCTTTAATTTTAATCTGATTATCCTTTCGTCCTAAAAATCGCAACAATCCATTTTCATTCATAATCCCCCAATCTCCAGTTTTAAACACTCTTTGGCCATTGGGTAAAAATGTGAAATATTGATTAGTAAGTTCATCGTTTAGCCAGTAACCTAAGGATATGTATTTGCTTTCCACCACAATTTCACCGGGTTGGTTTACAAGTTCTTCGTTATTTTCGTTTATAATTTTTGTGAATCGATGATCTACAGGATATCCTAAGGGTAATAAATTTTCATTAATAGTATGTAAATGATTGTATATACACTGGTGATAAATTGTAGCAATCTCTGTTGAACCAATTCCAACATATAAAAATGCCGAAGGTTTAAAATACTTCTTAAACAAATTATAATCACTTGTAAAAATACGATCACCTGCTAAATAAACTAAACGAATGGATTGTAGTTGTTGTACTTGTGCAATTTTTAAAACCGTTCGATAAATTATTGGAACAGAGTGGTATACCGTAATTTGGTGTTGTTGTATGAAAAAAGGTAGTGATTGGAACCCATTTTGTTGAATATCCATCATAAATAAACTCGCACCACTCAATAAACTTCCATAAATATCTCTTATTGCGCCGTTTACAGCTGGCGAATATAAAAGGGTACAACAATCGGTATGCGTTAAGTTTATAGAGTTGATGTATTGCCAAACATCATGTAATAGGTTTTGCTGATTTTGATACACTCCTTTTGGAGCACCTGTACTCCCCGAGGTATAAATTATATAAGCAATACTTTGTAAATGAGCAGTTTTAGTAAAGGAATTTTCATTTGTGTCTAGATTATCAATTAAAATAAAATTTACACTTTTAAAATCTACAAATTCATGGATTAAATTACTTGTACTAACAATAATTTGAGCATTACTTTGATGGATAATACCCCTATTACGCTCTAAAGGAAAAGCTTTATCCAAAACTGTATAAGGCAAACCAATGGCTAAACAAGCAAACATGCTTATTAAACATTGTGGCGAATTATTTAAATAAATAGCAACTGGCTGTTGGTTGTTTTTTTGTTTTTGTTGGATGACACTAGCAAATTTGTTTACTTCGACTAAAAATTCGCTATAAGTATAAGTTTGCTCTTGAAAACAAACAGCTATCTTTTGAGGAAATTTTTGTGCTATGATTTGTAATTTATCATACACACTCTCGTTTATCCATGTTTCGGGCAATAAATTTTCTGGATAAAGAACTTGCATTTTATATTTTTTTTATCACATTAATCCAATTTTGTAATTCGATAATTTTAAAATCTAATGGAATTACACAACCACAAGTAATAATAGTTTGCTTAGATTGTTGAATGTATTTTAAAATTTCATTTTTATCCTGAATTGAACGTATCGTTTTTGCTGGAACACCAACAATTTTGGGCAAATTACAAAAATGAGTGTTTAATTGCCAGTTAGGATGTTCCTCAAAATGTATTTTTACCTTAGGTATATCTTGTACACAAGCGTAGATTTCATCGCCGTGTAGATGGAAAATAATATCGTTTAGATACTTTGCGCTATGTTGTAAACAAATTGTATCGTTAGCTAAAGCATATTTTTGATATTCTTGAAAAGTAAAAATTGAATTTTGTTGCGCTTGAGTTACAAAATATAAACCTTTAATTCCACTTTGTATAAATAAATCAATTGTTTTTAAGGTGTTAGAAGTGATAATATCCAAAGCTTGTAAAACTTTAGCCGAATTTTGTGCTAAATGATTTTTTAAAACATCCAAACCTGCCAATTGTATAACTTGAGTTATTGGGTTAAATACCGTTGCAAAAACTGGTACTTCTTGTATTTCATCACAAACCAATTTAGCAGCTTTAACCTGTATTTGTAAAGGAAAAGGGGGAGTGCTCCAAAGGTGAATTTTATCCCAATCCTCAATGTTTTTAATTATTCTGTTTTGGATAGTTCGTCTGCCTAAAAAATCATTTTCCCAAGCATCCGTTAAACCATAACAAGTGGCTTGCCAGGTACCTGCAGGTGTAATTTTTAAAAAATCGGGTTGATAATTATGGTACCATTCTATGGTTTCTTGAGCCAATAATTCGGCATTTTGATCAGATATAGGATGATGTTGCCAAAATGAAAATTGATATTTCATTTAATCTAATTATAATGATAAGTTAATTTTCTCTGTTTTATCAATAGGTAAACGTATAGGAATTCCTCGTGCTGCACCAACAACAAAGCCTTTTGCATTTATAGTAACTTCTTTATTGTTGAGTTTCATTAAAGATGTAATTGAAATGTTATTTTTAAGTAAATCGCTAAATTTTACTTTAAAATTTAAAGAAAGTAATGAAGTTTGTTTGGCTAACAAAACCGTCTTTTCATCTAATTCCACCCAACCTAATTCTATGTTTTCAACAGTGATAAACAATCTGCATTTTTTTACTTTAATTTTAAATCTGTTTTGATTTTCTAAAGCAACTTTAAAATTTACATCTATTTCACTTAAAGTTAAACTATTTACCTTAGGTTCTTTAACACCTTTATACTCAATAGGTTTTATTAAAGTACAAGCATTAAAAATTAAGGCTACAATACAACCTAAAAATATTAGCCTATTTAAAAACATTATGTTATTTATTGATAATTTTGGAAATGTTTGGTTTGTAGTATTTTGGACCTTTTAAAACTTTTCCATCTTCACGGTAAATAGGTTTTCCATCTTCGCCCAATTTACTCATGTTGCTATTTTGAATTTCCTGGAAAACATCCTCAATTACATCTTGCATTCCATGTTTTAAAATTGTACCAATAAGTATGTATAATTGATCTCCTAAAGCATCAGCTACTTCTGTTATATCACCATTTAATGCTGCACTTAAATACTCCTCATTTTCTTCTTTTAATAACTCGTATCGCAATTGAATTTCTTTTTCTGATAACTCTACAGTAGGTTTAAAATTGTTTTCGATTCCAAAAGATTCGTGAAATTTTTTAACGCAATTGATCAATTCTTGTACTTTCATTGAATGAGATATTATGATATTAATAAAACGAAGCTAACCTATTTTAAATTCTTTTAGTTGTTGAGGTAAATTTTCCCAGCTGTAAAACACTCCAATTTCCTCACCTTGATTCCAAATGGATTGTAAAGCCGACAAGTTGATTATAAATTCGATAGTATTTTCTTCGGGATTAAATTTTTCCCATGAAGTGATTAAAGTTTTTTCAAAAACAACTAAAAATTCATCATCTTCACCTATCAATCTTAAAATTTTACAGTTTGGTAAAATAACATTATCCGTTTCCTCTCCTTCTTCATCGTATAATGGAAGTTTAAAATCCTCTTCTAATTCCTGAATTGTTTCTACATCAAAAGGTAAAGTTTCAATAAATTCCCACTCGGTAGTT
>JBEEPA010000241.1:0-5354 GCA_041191385.1 Bacteroidota bacterium
CAATGTAACTGTTTTGGCTATTATAATGAATCCAGATTCATTGATGAGTAATAAAAGAAACAAATATGTTTTAAATTTAGCTAGAGAAGTAAAAGAATTTAGTTCAACATCAGGAATTGAGTTTGGATTTACCGGAATGCCTTATGTTCGCTCAAAAATTAGTAGTCAGGTAGAATCAGAAATATATGTTTTACTAACTCTTGCAATTTTATTAACTGCAATCATTTTATTCTTTTTTCTTAAGAGTCCAACCGCAGTTGCGATTTCCTTATTTGTTGTCATTTTAGCCGTAATTTGGTCCTTGGGAATAAACGTATTGTTAGGCTATAAAATCACAGTTTTAATAGGATTAATTCCACCTTTAATTATCGTAATCGGAATACCAAACTGTATATTTTTATTAAATAAATACTTTGCAGAGTATAAAAGTCACCATAACCAAGCTCGTTCATTATCCCGAGTTATACGAAAAACCGGAAATGCAACCTTAATGACTAATGCAACCACAGCAGCTGGATTTGCAACATTTGCATTAACACCCTCTATTTTATTACAAGAATTTGGAGTAGTTGCTTCCTTAAGTATTTTTTGTGTTTTTATATTAAGTATATTAATTATTCCTATTTTATATAGCTTTTTAAAACCTCCAACCGAAAAACAATACAAACATTTAGAAAGCAAAAGAATTGTAAAAATCATAAATGGCTTAATCAATATTTCTCAAAATTATCGAGGAACAGTTTATGTCTCGGTTATTTTTATTACCGGAATTGCTGGGTTCGGATTATCAAAATTAAATAATGATGCATTAATTGTGGATGATATACAGGAAAATGATCCTGTATTAATCGACATGAAATCTTATGAAAAAAACTTTAATGGTATTGTGCCATTTGAAATTATTATTGATACACAAAAAAAAGGTAGAGCAACTAAGTTAAAAACTCTTCAGAAATTAGAAGAAGTTTATGAACTTTTAGGTGAATACGATGAATTTGCAAAACCACTATCAATTTTAGATGTTATAAAATACAGTACACAAGCTTTTTACAATGGCGACCCAACAGAGTATCGTTTACCTCTTAAAAACGAAATGGGTTTTATTTTTGATTATGCCTCTCGCTCATTTTCTGGGAATAGTTCCAACCTACTAAAAAAAGTAATGGATAGTGAAAGAAAAGAAATACGTATTAGCTTACAAATGAGAGATGTGGGTTCTAAAAGAACTAAAGAATTAATGGAGGAATTAGACAAAAAAATACATAAAATATTTGAAGATACAGATTATACTTTTTACTACACAGGCATAAGTGTTATTGTTGCTAAAGGGGTAGATATGTTGGTTACCAATTTAATTTTTACTTTATTATTGGCTATTGCACTAATTTCATTAATTATGGCAATCATGTTCCGTAATTTACGAATGGTGATTATTTCTATTATTCCAAACCTACTTCCTTTAGTAATTACTGGAGCAATTATGGGCTATTTCGGTATCAATATAAAACCTTCAACAATTTTAGTTTTTAGTATTGCTTTTGGAATATCTGTAGATGATACGATACATTTTTTAGCGAAATACCGACAAGAATTAACTCGACTAAACGGGAATATTAAACAAGCTGTTTTGGTTGCATTAAAAGAAACTGGTGTAAGTATGTTTTACACATCGGTAGTTTTATTTTTTGGATTTGGAATATTTATCGTTTCCAATTTTGGAGGAACACAAGCTTTAGGTGTTTTGGTTTCGTTTACCTTATTGGTAGCCATGTTTTCCAATTTAATATTATTACCTTGTTTATTGTTGAGTTTAGATAAATTAATATCGATAAAAGCTGATAAAAATGCTTTATTAGAGGAAGAATTGATTGATGAAGAAGAAGATTTTTTTGAAGATTTTGACGAAGAAAATAAATAAAAAATGAAAGGAATTATTTTAGCAGGAGGTTCGGGTACGCGTTTACACCCTTTAACGTATGCAATGAGTAAACAATTGGTTCCAGTTTACGATAAACCCATGATTTATTATCCCTTATCCACTTTAATGTGGGCTGGAATACGTGATATTTTAATTATCACCACTCCACATGATCAAGAACATTTTATCCGATTATTGGGAGATGGAAGTAAGTTAGGTTGTAATTTTTCGTACGTTGTACAGCACGAACCCAATGGATTAGCGCAAGCATTTGTTTTAGGTAAGGATTTTATTGGCAAAGATAAAGTTGCATTAATTTTAGGTGATAATATTTTTTATGGAACAGGATTATCCGATTTGTTAGTAAGTAAAAACAATCCGGATGGAGGAGTAGTTTTTGCATATCACGTTTCTGATCCCGAAAGATATGGCGTAGTAGAATTTGATGCTAATCAAAAAGCTATCTCTATCGAGGAAAAACCAAATAAACCAAAATCTAATTACGCTGTGCCTGGTTTATATTTTTACGATAATGATGTGGTAGAAATTGCACACAATATTCAACCTAGTGCTCGTGGTGAATATGAAATTACAGATGTAAATAAGGTATATTTAGAGCGCGATAAATTAGAAGTTGGAATTTTAGATAGAGGAACTGCTTGGCTAGATACAGGTACATTTAACAGTTTAATGCAAGCCGGACAGTTTGTGCAAGTTATTGAAGAACGCCAAGGTTTAAAAGTAGGATGTATTGAAGAAGTTGCCTACAAAAGAGGCTTTATTGATGCCGAACAATTGAATACAATTGCCGAACCCTTAGTTAAAAGTGGTTATGGCGTTTACTTAAAAAATTTACTTAAATATAATTATTAATGACGAATATTTTAGTTACAGGAGGCTCTGGATTTGTAGGCAGTGCGGTTGTGGATAGGTTAATTCAGGATAGAAATAATTTTGTAGTTATAGTTGATGATTTATCTACTGGCGATATACGAAAATTGCCTGATAACAAATACAAAAACTGGCGATTTGTTAAAGCAGATGTAAACAATTATCGTGATATTTCGGAGGTTATGTTAGGATTATCCTTTGATTACGTTTTTCATTATGCTGCATTGGTAGGTGTATTGCGCACACAAGAAAATCCAGTAAAAGTTTTAAATGATATCGAAGGGATTCGAAATGTATTAAATTTGTGTAAAAGTACAGGGGTTAAACGTGTATTTTTTAGTTCAAGCTCCGAGGTGTATGGAGAACCAGTAGAATTACCTCAACACGAAGAAACTACTCCACTTAATTCGCGCGTTCCTTATGCAGTAGTTAAAAATATTGGTGAAGCTTTTTTACGTTCGTATCATAAGGAATACGGTTTGGAATTTACAATTTTTAGATTTTTCAATACCTACGGACCTAAACAAAGTAGAGATTTTGTAATGTCCAAATTTATATCAAAAGCCCTTAAAAATGAGGACATTACAATTTACGGTGACGGTTCTCAAACGCGAACTTTTTGTTATGTAGATGATAATGTTGATGCTTGTTTAAAATGTTTAACGGATAATTTATATGTAAATGATGTATTAAACATTGGTGGAGAAAAAGAAGTTCAAATTATTGATTTAGCAAAAACAATTTTAAAAGCTACGAATTCATCCTCCAAAATTGTTCATTTACCACCTTTAAAAGAAGGAGATATGACACGTAGATGCCCCGATAATAGTAAAATGAAAAAGATTTTAAACAGAGAATTAATCACAATGGAGGAAGGTGTGCAACGTTTATTATCTAGCGAAATATTTAAATCTTTGCAATATGATAGTTTTGAATAAATTAAATGAAACTATCGAATATTATGTTCAATTAATCGAAGGTATTGATTATAAAGGAAATCCCGAGGAACTATATCACCCAATAAATTATATTTTACAATTAGGCGGTAAAAGATTACGACCAGTTTTGGTGGGAATGGCAGCAGAACTTTTTGATGGAAAAAAACATGAAGTTGACGCCATAGCAAAGGCAATAGAGATTTTTCATAATTTCTCATTAGTACACGACGACATAATGGATAATGCTCCTTTGCGCAGAGGAAAAAAAACAGTTCATGAAAAATGGAATACTAATATCGCTATTTTGTCGGGTGATGTAATGCTGGTAAAAGCTTACGAAGAATTAATTAAAGGTAATTACACCAATTTAGCCTCTATAATACAGGTATTTAATCAAACAGCAATTGAGGTGTGTGAAGGACAACAATTGGATATGAATTTTGAAACTCGCTCATCAGTTAGTTTAGAGGAATACATCGAAATGATTAAATTAAAAACGAGTGTTTTATTAGGTGGCGCCGTAAAAATGGGCGCTTTGGCAGTTGGAGCAAACGAAAATGATGCGCAAAAAATTTATCAATTTGGTGTAAATATGGGTATTGCTTTTCAGTTAATGGACGATTATTTGGATGCTTTTGGCGATCCGGAAAAATTTGGAAAACAAGTAGGCGGTGATATTTTATCCAATAAAAAAACCTATCTCAATATTGTAGCTCTCGAAAAAGATAGTACTGGGAAAGCAAAAAAATGGTTAAGTAGTACAAATTTTATAGATGAAGAAAAGGTAAATGGAATGTTAAATATTTACCGAACTTACCAAATAGATGAAGCATGTAAAGCTAAAATGAATTTTTATTATGAACTAGCTTTACAAAATCTAAAAGAAATTAACGTAGCAGAAACTAAGAAACAAGTGTTTATTCAATTTGCACAATGGCTAATGAATAGAAGTAATTAGCGCATTTTTACACAAAACACAAGCTTTAAACAAAAAAGGTTGGGAAATCCCAACCTTTTTTGTTTAAATAAAATATGGTTATTTAAAATTACCTGGGAATAACCCGTGAATTTCGCTATCTATTTTATAGATGATTTTCCCTAAATCCTCTTTATTTTCGGAAAAATTATTGGTATCCACATCAATTATTAATAATTTGCCCGAGTTGTATTCGCTAATCCAAGCTTCGTATCTTTCGTTTAATCTTTTCAAATAATCAATTCGAATAGAGGATTCGTATTCTCTACCTCTTTTTTCGATTTGATTAACCAATGTAGAAACACTTGCGCGTAAATAAATTAACAAATCTGGCGCCTTAATAAGGCTGTTAACCAAATTAAATAACTCCATATAATTATCAAAATCACGCTTAGTTAACAAATTCATTGCATTTAAGTTAGGAGCAAAAATATAAGCATCTTCATAAATTGTTCTGTCCTGAATAAAATTTTTACCCCCTTTATGGTAATCCATGATTTTATTAAAACGATTTTGCAAGAAAAACACTTGTAAATTAAACGACCATCTTTGCATGTCCTCGTAAAAATCATTTAAATATGGATTTTCTTGAGTGTCCTCATAATGTGCATCCCAATTATAATGTTGAGAT
>JBEEPA010000242.1:0-10276 GCA_041191385.1 Bacteroidota bacterium
AGTAAACCAAATTAATTTAATTTGATTATCAATAAAAGAAAAAGTACCATTTTTACCATCGATTAATTGTGCCGAAAAACCCTTAGGTAAATCCAACTGAATACGAGAATAATTTTTAATATCTTTTTTAGAAACATTTAAAACCAACTCAAAATTACCCCCGGGCACAACTTGTTCTGGATGAAATGGAACTACAGATAAATCACTTTGTTGTACAAAACCAATTAAGGTAATAGCTACAATTAAACTGGATAAAAAAGCAAATTTCATTTAAATAATCTTAGTTTATAATTTCCTTTTTCTTTTAAAAAAAAACATAAAAAAAAGGACAAGTTTAAATCATACAATCTAAACCCAACAAAACTAAATTATTACATCCGGAGGTGTTACGTTATTTTGATTTTGTTTTTCACAAAACGCTGTTAAAAGAAAAATAATTTTAACTAAAATCAAATATTATAATTACAAATTTTGCTGAATAGCTTTTGCTATATCCGCAAAATCTGCTGGACTTAATTGTAATCTAACACTTTTAAAATTAATATCTCCTATAGAGTTTAAAGGCACTAAATGCATGTGCGCGTGAGGTACTTCTAAACCAATTACTGCAACACCAATACGCTTACATGGTATAACTTTTTCGATAGCTTTAGCTACTTTTTTTGCTAAAGTATTTACCTCCAACAACAAATCATCCGATAAATCAAAATAATAATCTACTTCTTTTTTAGGAATTACCAAAGTATGTCCTTTTGCCAACGGACTAACATCTAAAAAAGCCAAACAATTTTCGGTTTCGGCAATTTTATAACAAGGAATTTCTCCGTTAATAATTTTAGTAAAAATACTTGCCATATTCAATTATCTTGTAATTTCTAAAACTTCTAATTTTAACCTTCCAGCAGGAACTTTTAACTCCACAACATCCCCTACACTTTTGCCTAACAAACCTTTCCCAATTGGAGATGCAACAGATATTTTCAACAATTTTAAATTAGCTTCCTCTTCTGAAACTAAAGTGTATTGCATAATTTGTCCGTTTTGAACATTTTTCAACTTCACAGTAGATAAAATTAATGCCTTAGAAGTATCCATTTTAGATTCATCAACTAAACGAGCATTTGCTAAAATTTCCTCCATTTGTGCAATTTTTAACTCCAACAAACCTTGCGCTTCTTTAGCTGCATCGTACTCTGCATTTTCGGATAAATCACCCTTATCTCTTGCTTCACTAATTTGTTGCGAAATACTTTTGCGTTCCACAGTTTTTAATTGATGCAACTCTTCCTTAAATTTTTTTAATCCCTCTGCTGTAAAATACTGAATATCTGCCATAGTTGTAATGTTATAAATAATAAAAGAATCCTAACACAAAGCTAGGATTCCCATCATGCTGTAAATTAAATTTTTATTGTTTTTATTATGCTTCTAGGTACGCTACTTTTTTAATTGCCGCTGTAATACGTTGCGCATTTGGTAAAGTAGCTTCTACTAAATTTCCTGCGTACGACATAGGTACATCGCGCATAGTAACCCTTTGTATAGGCGCATCTAAATAATCAAACGCTTCTCTTTGTACTTTGTAAGCAATCTCAGTTGAAATGGACGCTAGAGGCCAAGCTTCTTCTACTACAACTAATCTGTTGGTTTTTTTCACACTTTCGATAACCGTTGCGTAATCAATTGGTCTAACAGTTCTTAAATCCACCACCTCAACACTTAAACCTTCTTTTTCTAAATCAGCTGCTACAGCTAAAACTCTGTGTATAATTTTACCAAAACTAACAACAGTTACGTCTGTACCTTTTTTCTTAATATCTGCTACACCAATTGGCAAAACATATTCACCTTCGGGCACTTCGCCTTTATCTCCATACATCTGCTCACTTTCCATAAAAATAACAGGGTCGTTATCACGAATTGCAGCTTTTAACAAACCTTTTGCATCGTATGGAGTACTTGGAACTATAACTTTTAACCCTGGAGTATTTGCAAACCAGTTTTCGAACGCTTGTGAATGTTGCGCACCTAATTGTCCTGCAGATGCCGTTGGCCCTCTAAATACAATAGGCACATTAATTTGTCCACCGCTCATTAACTTTAATTTGGCAGCACTGTTAATTACCTGATCAATTGCTACCAAAGAGAAATTAAATGTCATAAACTCAATAATTGGACGTAATCCATTCATTGCGGAACCAACACCAATACCAGCAAAACCTAACTCGGCAATAGGTGTATCAATTACACGTTGCGGACCAAATTCGTCTAACATACCCTGACTAGCCTTGTACGCTCCGTTGTATTCAGCAACTTCCTCCCCCATTAAATAAATGTTTGGATCTCTTCTCATTTCCTCAGACATTGCCTCTTTAATCGCTTCTCTAAATTGAATCTCTCTCATGGTAAAAAATTAAGTTGAACAAAAATAATAAAACTTTTGGTAAGCTTAAACATGGAATATCTAAAATATCCAAAAAATAAAAAAACTAAGTCGGCCGACTTAGTTTTTTTTATTTAAAATTTATATTGTAAAAATTACAAACTCATGTAAGTTGTATTAAAGTTTTTACCACGGTAAATACCTTTTAAATCAACTAAAACACCTTTATCACCTAACAAAGATTTAAAGTAAGTTTCATCATAACTTAAATACTCGGCGTGATTAACAGCCACAATAACTGCATCGTAAATAAAATCTTTAGGAATTTCGGGAATTAAAGTAAAACCATACTCCTCATGTAATTCGTCGCTACAAGCATGTGGATCGTGAACATCCACAGTTACTCCAAAACTTTTTAATTCATCCACCACAGATGCAACTTTAGAATTACGTATATCACTAACATTTTCTTTAAAAGTAGCACCCATAATTAAAATTTTAGATTTGCTAATATCTTTTCCTTTAGCAATAACTAATTTAACCGTTTGGCGAGCTACATAAGGCCCCATTGAGTCATTTAAAGCTCTACCAGAGTTAATGATTTTAGAATGATAACCCAACTCTCGAGCTTTGTACGTTAAATAATAAGGATCTACCCCAATACAATGTCCACCAACTAAACCTGGGAAAAACTTTAAGAAATTCCATTTAGTACCAGCAGCCTCTAATACTTCATAAGTATTGATACCTAACTTGCTAAAAATCATTGACAATTCGTTCATTAAAGCAATATTAACATCTCTTTGCGTATTTTCGATAATTTTTGCAGCCTCAGCAACTTTTATGCTTGATGCACGATAAACACCCGCTTTAATAATCATTTCGTACACTTTAGCTACCTCATCAGAAGATTCAGCATCCGACCCCGAAACAACTTTTACAATTTTAGTTAATGTATGTTCTTTATCACCTGGATTAATACGCTCAGGGGAATAACCTACTTTAAAATCTACATTAAATTTTAAACCCGATAATTCCTCTAAAACAGGAATACAATCTTCCTCAGTACAACCTGGGTAAACTGTAGATTCATAAACTACATAGTCCCCTTTTTTCAATACTTTACCCACTGTTCTGGTAGCACCCAATAATGGTTTTAAATCGGGTAAATTATGTTCATCAATTGGAGTTGGAACTGCTACAATAAAAAAAGTTGCCTCTCTTAATTCATCTAGATTAGCAGTAAAATGTATATCTGTATCATCAAAATCCTCTGCAACTAATTCGTTACTAGGATCTATACGATTACGCATCATTTCCACACGTTTTTCGTTGATATCAAAACCTATTACGGATATTTTTTTAGCAAATTCTAAAGCAATTGGCAAACCTACATAACCTAAACCAATTACAGCTAATTTTTCTTGTTTAGAAGCAATTTTTTGAGAAATCATATATTTTTATTGAAATTTTATATTTTAAAGATTTGCAATATTACTAATTAATAACGTATGAGCAAAAAATGTTTAAAAAATATTTAATTCTGTTTAATTTTCTAGGGCATTTTTAACAAAATCACATCCTCCACCTCAACTCTTCTTTCAAAAGCAGCAGCTGGATTATAAATTGAGTTTCGAACATCGTAATAATTATCACTAACAAAAGGATTACTCAACTCCTCTCCATTGGGTAAAGTTTGTATGATTAATTGAGCGCCGTTTGGTGCAGTATTATTTAAATATTGGTTATAATTTTTATCAGGCAATTCAATCAAATAATTTTTAAAACTGTTGATACGGCGTTTGGATAAATTTACATTGTAATCGTTTCGTGCCAACGGACTAGCAAATCCTTTGGCGGTAAGTTTAATACTGTAACCTTGCTCCAAATAAGGATACAATAAATTGGCAAAAAATACTACATCTGCATATCCTTTTTGAACATGATGTACAAAAAACGAATCCACCAAAACCTCAGCATTTGCTCGGTATTTTTTCGCCAACGACGAAGGATACTCTTTTTTATATTCCGATTGCAAACGAATATAAGCATCGTAAGTAGTTTGATAATTTAATGAAGTTAAAGTATCCCAAGAGCGAGGATTTGGTATATCGTTATGAAAAAATAATCGCACAGGATATTCCTCTAACAACAAGCGTAAGTTTTTTTGTACAATCATAGCCGAATCTATTGGTAAAGTATCTTTTATGGTATCATTTTTTTGCCATTTTATCTCAAAAATGTCGTTGCAACATTGCTCCTGATTTTTGTGATTAGAACTTAATCTGTTAGAACTTAAAAAAGCTTGTGTTTCCTGATGCACATAATACAAATCGTTACGAGATGAATTAAAAGGAACACCCAAATTTTGAACCCCTTTAAATTTATTGCCAATATATTCCGATTGAAAAATATCCATTCCTCCTATTCCGCAATGCCAATCGGAGGAAAAAAATAATTGATTATTTTTAGCACTATAAAATGGCGTAACCTCATTGCCTTGGGTATTTACCAATGGACCTAAATTTAGTGGTTCACCCCAAGTTTTTCCTTGTTGCACACTCATCCATAAATCCATATTTCCTTTACCGTTAGGGCGATTAGAACTAAAAATCAAATATTTTTTTCCGTTTAACCAAGCAATATTGGGTTGTGTAGAGGTAAAACCATCAAGGTTTATATCTAATTTTTCACATTCAACTAATTGATTATTTTTGATTTTAGCACTGAACAAATCGCAAATTCCTTTTACACAAGCACTAAAATACAACACACTATCCTTAGCATCCCAAAAAGGGTTTACCACATCCATATTTTTATCAATAGTTAAAGCAACTGTATCATTAAAAACCCAAACACTATCTTTTAAATGTGCCAAGTAAATTTTACTGGTGTAAGCTTTTTTATATTCCATCCAACCATCGGTAGTTGTGGTAATATTTTTTAAAGAGCTAAAAAACAATGTGGTATCTAAATACATACTCACACCAAATTCTGCCACCTCAGTATTTATATTTCCAGGTATAGGTTTGGTTTTTAACCCGTTGGTATCTTTAATTAAGTCTCTAATTTTTGGATAACACTTTACTTCGTTTGCAGCAAATTGTGGCAAATAATTATCGGTTCCTTTGTAGTTTCTTCTAAAGTAATCAAAGTTGTTTTTGGCTTCCAAATATTTACCCTGATATTTAAAAATCTGGGCAATATAAAAATCGGTTTCTCCATACATACTTATTTTATCCGATTTTTTAATCTTGTTAAAATACACCAAAGCGGAATCCAATTGGTAATAACCTAAAAAACATTTTGCCATTTGGTATTGAATATCCAAATCCAAAGTATCATAACTCAAAGCTTTACGGTAAAAATTGCTTGCACTATAAAAATCTCTATCAGCTTGAGCTTCGATAGCAAAATTTAACCATATCTTTTTTTGTGCCTGAACAACAGAATGGAGTGCCAGCACTAAAATTAAACTATATGTAATTTTTTGTATCCTCATAAATAATCTGGACAGTTTTTAAACAACGGACGAATAGGCGGATTTTTTATGATGTAAATTAATGCCAATTCCAATCCACCACGATAATTACTTGCTGGCACTAAATCCGAGTAGTTGATATCATAACTCAACATTGCTTTCCAAGCATCGTATTGGTAACCCACCATTAAACTTCCCGCATCCCGAGCACGAATGTAGCCGCCTAGCAATAATTTTTGCGTGAAAAATATGTTTTCGCTTAGATCTAAACTCAATAAAGTTCCCCAATTAAACGATTGATAATTGGCTTGTGCAGAGTATAAAATCCCTGGATGCAACATCCATTTGTTATCCAATTTCCAATCGGCTTGCGCCATGATATTGTATCGTGGGTTTAAAATTATAGCATTGTCGTTAAAAAAACTTTGTTGCGGTTTTAGAATATTAAACCAACTTAAACCAAAATTTAGGTTCATTTTTTCGGAAACCTTCACCGCCCATTCGCTCCCCAATGCAATATCAAAATAACTGCGCGATAATCGGGATAAATTTTCGTTGGTTCCTAAGCTTGGGTTGTTTAAAAATCCATCAAACTGGTCATCAAAAACCAAATCGCGTAAGGATAATCTTTTTTGATTTACCGATGTTTGCACGCCAATTTTCCATTTAAAAATACTATCCAATCCCAACGGAATTTCGTAAGCAACACCCAACTGAAAATGAATGGTAGTGAATTTGGAATCGCCTGTAACATCGTACAAAAACGAGCTCATTACATGTAAACCTTTTACGGGAAGCAAAGTACGAGAATCCGCCATGGCTCCAAAAGTTAAAAACGGAACGGTAACAGACGACCACTGATTGCGGTGATTTAAATGAAAACGATGATTACCATCAAACTGCCCAGTACTTGCCGGATTGTATTGATAAGGCGCGTGCATCCATTGGGTATAATGTATATCCTGCGCTTTTACTGCAACGCAAAACATACAAACCAATATACTAAGCACTAATTTTTGCTGCACAATACAATTTATAAGGGTTAAAAATTCAATTAATTGGCTATTTGTTTAATTAACTTTAAATTTACGCAAAAAACTCTCAATTTTTTAAATGACGCCCAATAATAACCAAATAAACTTTACAAAGTTACTTAACCTAAGTGCTATTTTATTTGTGGGTGGTATTTTAATTTCCTTTGTTTCCAGTTGGTTGGTTACTAAAGTACTTAATCAGGAGTATGTAGGTATTTACCAATTTTTATTAAATATTTTAGAAACCGGTGCTTTGGTATGTACTGCTGGATTCCAATTGTTAGCAGTAAAAGAAATTCCTTTTTTAAATTATCAAAAATTTAAAATTTCGTTGTTTATCCAACAAGGTTTGCGCACCATTTTGTTAAGCTCTACTTTAATTATTCCTGCAATTTATATTTTGCATTACAGTTTTTCGCAACATGGCGACAATGCCAATTTACCATTGTTAATGGCTTTAATTGTATTGCCTGCATTTACTATTTTAAAGTTTTTTTCATCGATTTTACACGGTTTCGAAAAAATTTATTTAGCGGTAATTCCCGAAAAAATTATCCGCCCATTATCTGTTGTGATTTTTTGTTTAGTACTTTGGATTGGCGGGATTTACCAAAATGAAACTATCTATTTTTTAATCCTACTTTTTGGTTTATTTTCCTTTATCACAGGGGCTGTTTTTTACAATTACATCCAAAAAAACAGTGAAAGTTTACATCAAAAAGCACCTGTAAAAAACTACTATTTAGGGGCTTTAAGTATTTTCCCGTTTGTATTGTTAAGCAATTTAAATTTAAAAATTGATGGTTTTATTTTGTATGGATTAGAGAGTTTGGAGAATTACGCTATTTATGCGCAGGCGAATAAATTTGCTTATTTAAGTGCTTTTGGATTATTGATTTACGATCATGTTTTTGCGCCTTATATTTCGCAAAACAATCAATCGCTTAATCAGCAACAAATCAATCAGTTTATCGTTAAAAAAATCCGAGTGGTTTTTGTAGTTTCTATTTTGGTGTTTGCTGCCATTGTATTTTTAGGGGAAGATATTTTAAGCACTTTTGGTAAAAAAACCGACAATTACGAAAAGGGTTACGAAGCCATGATAATTCTTGGTTTAGGGCAATTAATCAACGTTGCCTTCGGGCCTGTAATCAACATTTTAATCCTCAACCAACAACAAAAAGTAGCCATTTACAGCGTATCCATCGCCTTATTTAGCAACATTATTTTAAACTATTTATGGATACCCACCATGGGCATCAACGGTGCCGCCCTAGCCACCTCCGTTTCCTTCATCATTTGGAAATCACTACTTTTATACTTTGTAAAAACCAAAACCAACTTCAAATCCGCCATTTGGGAAAGGGTGTAAGGAATTTTATTTTTTTGCTTATAAAAATAGCTTCATAAATAATGTTATATTAGATTTGTCATCTATATAATGAAACAGTACCGACTTTATTTTTTTGCAATAAAATATCAAGTTCTTTTAAAATTAAAATTCTACATAAAAAGTGCTTCCTAGATTATATTAATAAAAAAAGCCTTGAAATATCAAGGCTTTTTTATGTTACCCTACCAGGATTCGAACCTAGACAAGCTGTACCAAAAACAGATGTGCTACCGTTACACCATAGGGCAATCGTGGGCACAAAAGTATAATTAAATTAAGAATTATCAAAGAAAAAATTATTTTTTTTTGATTTTTTTACAAAATTAGATGGTTGTATTTTTAAATTTCTTTAAACAGCATTCAATTACTTTTATTAAACAAATTGTTAATCAAGAACATAAGGTGTTAAATTAAAATTTTTAAAAAACTTATATGTACTTTCTGTTTAATATAACACTAGAAACCAAAGCCTTTTTAATATCTATTTTACGTTTTTTCCTAGCTATACTCTCTGCATTGTAATCGTATTTAATTGTATCTCCAGAATTTTCGGTTGAAGAAAACGAGCTAGATTCTACAACATAACCCTCATATTGTTTAAATCTAGCACGTTCGTCCTCCAAAGATTCGTAGGTAAAAAGTTCTGCTTCTTCATTTATTTCTTCTAAACTTTCCCCTTCCATAACTTTACGACGACGTTCTTGATCGCGGAGTTTTTCTTCATCTATTTTGGATAAATCCTTACCACCTTTTAGTTCCTGAATCAATTCCTCAATAGGATCTATCGGTCTTTTAGTTTCCGGTTGGTAAGGTTCTCCTTTATTTTCGGGAGGTAATTTTAATTTTTTGTAGCCATTAAAAATTAAATATCCAATAGCAATTAAAATATATACAATAACTTTTAGTTCCATTGGAATTATGTTTTTTTGGATTTTTTCTTCTTTTTCATTTTTTGTGACGGCTCGAACATGCGCTCGTACCAAGGTTTTGGGTGCTTTCCTTTATTTACTCTATTCGCCTCTTTTTGCGATTTTTTCATTCGTTTTCGAGTTTCCTCCTGTTGTATAGCCTGATGTCTTTCTTCAGCTTCCTTTAAAGCTTTACTTTGATTTTTTTGTTGTTCTCTTTTTAATTTCTCCTGTTTTTTCATTGCTCGAGTTTGTTTGTCCTGAGAGAATGAAATTTGAGGTATTATAAAAAACAATAAAGCAACGAAGAATAAATTTTTTAATTTCATTAATATCCTGATTAATTTTAGTTGTAATTTATGATAAAGTTATCAAATAATTAGTTGGTTTTAGAAAAATAATCCTCAAAAAATTAAAAATTACCATCTAAAGGTTTAAAGTTAAGTAAAAAACTCATGGATAAAATAAAAAACTTCAAACTGATAAAAAATGTAAAATATCCTATACTTTTGTGCTGAAATTGTTATAAATTGAAAAAATTTGAGTTTGCTTAAATCACTAAAAAACACCTTTTTAATTTTACTATTTTTAGTAAAAATTAGTACAGGATTAAGCCAAATTAGAGGTTTAGACACTAGCTTATATGTTTATGGCGAACCTTTATACAACAAAAAAATTGTTGGTGATTTTATTAAAGTGGACTCGATGATTGAAATTATATCGCCAAAACAATCCAAAACCAGTAGTAGTTTGGTTGAATATTGTAACACATTTTGTACAAACGATTACGAAAAAGTAAGAGCTTTTTATACATATATTGGAAATCAAGTTACATACGATAGCGAAAAAGGAAAAAACAGAAAAAAAATAACCCGACAATTATCTGCAAAAGAAACCCTAAGTAGTAAAAAAGGTGTTTGTGGAGACGTGGCAGTTTTGTTTAAAGATTTGTGTAAAACAGCAAATATACCTTGCGAATATGTGGTTGGGTACACAAAAAAACCTTATCAGTTTTGGAAACCTAAAAGAAAAGACTTAGATCATGCTTGGAATGTTGTAAAAATAGACTCTACTTGG
>JBEEPA010000243.1:0-4173 GCA_041191385.1 Bacteroidota bacterium
TCTTTAAAAGAAGCTATAGCAGATGTTTATTTACCACAAATTCACCAAATCATATCTAACCTAACAAACAAAGCAAAGGATTGGAATTTAATTCCTTTATTGGCTCGTACACACGGACAACCAGCATCGCCAACCACATTAGGAAAAGAATTTTACGTGTTTGTTGAACGTTTAGAAGTACAATTGGCTCAATTAAAAAACATAGCATACAGTGCAAAATTTGGTGGCGCAACAGGTAATTTTAATGCACACAAAATTGCTTATCCGGAAATTAATTGGATAAATTTTGCCAATAATTTTGTAAACAATACTTTGGGATTAAATCGCTCTCAAACTACTACTCAAATAGAACATTACGATAATATAGCAGCTTTATTTGATGTTTTAAAACGTATCAATACAATTTTAATTGATTTAGATCGTGATGTTTGGACCTATATTTCAACAGATTATTTTAAGCAAAAACTTAAAGAAGGTGAAGTAGGTTCATCTGCAATGCCTCACAAAGTTAACCCAATAGATTTTGAAAACTCCGAGGGTAATTTAGGAATAGCTAATGCTATTTTAGAGCATTTATCGGCGAAATTACCTATTAGCAGATTGCAAAGAGATTTAACGGACTCTACAGTTTTACGTAATGTAGGTGTTCCTTTCGGACATATTGCCATTGCTTTTTCATCCTTAATAAAAGGCTTAGATAAATTAATTTTAAACGAAGACCAATTGAAAGCGGATTTAGAAAACAATTGGGCTGTAGTTGCCGAGGCGATTCAAACTATTTTACGTAGAGAAAATTATCCTCAACCTTACGAGGCATTAAAAAGTTTAACGCGAACCAATTCTAAAATTACACAACAATCTATTGCAAATTTTATTGCAGAATTGGATGTTAACGACAATGTTAAAAAAGAATTATTAAATATAAGTCCTTACAACTACATAGGCTACCCAGCTAACATTTTATAAAATTACACTTACATTACATGGAAAATAAAAACGTTGTAATTGTAGATTATGGAATGGGAAATTTATTTTCGGTACAAAAAAAAGTAGCGAAAACATATCCCCATGTTTTGGTAAGCAATAAAGCCGATGATATTTTATCTGCTGCAAAAATAATTTTACCTGGAGTTGGACATTTTGCAAAAGCAGTTGAAAATTTACATCAATACAAAGTATGGGATGCACTAAACATTGCAGTTTTAGAACACAAAATACCAATTTTAGGTATATGTTTAGGCATGCAATTAATGGCAAAATATAGTGAAGAAGGTAATTGTGAAGGATTGGGTTGGATGGAAGGAAAAGTTATTGAATTTGAAGTAGAAGATAACTTGAGATTTAAAATTCCACACACAGGATGGAATCAAGTTAAACAACAAAAAAATAGTAAATTATTAGATGCTATTCCTGATGAATCCTTATTTTATTTTGTACATTCATTCCGATATGCAACACAAGATAAAGATGAAATTTTACAAACTACAAATTACGAAATAACATTTCCTTCGGCAATCGAAAAAAATAATATTTTTGGTGTACAATATCATCCCGAAAAAAGTCATGATGTTGGTTTACAAATGATTAAAAACTTTATAAATTTATAATCCACATGTTTCAACCACGTATCATACCTGTTTTGTTACTTAAAAACAACGGATTATATAAATCGGTTAAGTTTAAAAATCACCATTATATTGGCGATCCTATTAATGCTGTAAAAATCTTTAACGATTTAAAAGCTGATGAATTGGTATTTTTAGATATCGAAGCAAGTAAACAAAACCGATTAATATCTTTAGATTTTGTGAAGGAAGTAGGCGAAGAAGCCAATATGCCCTTTGCAGTTGGTGGAGGTATAAAAAATTTAAATGATATCCAAAAAATAATTCATGCCGGCGCCGAAAAAGTAGTAATTACGAGTGCAGCATTACAAAACCCAAATTTTATATCCGATGCTAGCAATGCTTTTGGTAAATCAACAATTGCAGTGTGTATGGATGTGAATAAAAATATTTTTGGCAAAAGTAAAGTGTACGGATTAGGAGGTAGCAAAGCCTACGATTATTCACCTATTGATTACGCAAAGCTTATGCAAGATAAAGGTGCTGGGGAAATAATTGTACAATCCATTGCCTTAGATGGAACAATGAATGGATATGATTTAGATTTAATTTTGAGTATATCCAAAGCAGTAACAATTCCTGTTATAGCATTAGGCGGAGCAGGAAAAATGGAACACTTAAAACAAGCTTTTCATCAATCTTTTGCTAATGGATTAGCTGCGGGTAGTTTATTTGTGTACCAAGGCACCAAAAAAGGTGTTTTAATTAATTATCCAGAAAATAACGAAAAACTATTATAATATGCTAGTATATCTTTTACCCTTAATTGCAGCATTTACTGGATGGCTAACCAATTATGTAGCTGTTAAAATGTTATTTCATCCCAAAAAACCAATTCAAATATTAGGCATTAAAATTCAGGGAGTATTTCCTAAACGACAAATGGTATTGGCAGAAAAATTAGGACATATAGTTGCGCAAGAGCTTTTTTCGGTAGATGATATTTTAAATTCATTAAAAAGTGAAAAAAACTCTCAAATTGCTTTGCAATTGGTTGAAAATAAAATTGATGACTTTATTGCTCTAAAACTTCCTCAAAGTATGCCTATGTTAGCAATGTTTTTAAATGAGGATTTAAAAAATAAAATAAAATCTGTTTTGTTGTCCGAATTAGGAACAATTTTACCCGATTTATTGGCACAATTAGGTAATAACATTAAAGACAATATTAACATACAACAAATTGTATATAAGAAAGTTGCTGATTTTTCATCGGATAAATTTGAGGAAATTTTATTTAGCATCATGCAAAAAGAATTTAGATTAATTGAAATTTTAGGTGGAATTCTTGGCTTTATCATAGGCATAATTCAATTATTATTAGTTAAATTCGCCTAAGTTTTTATTATTTATAATTAACGCTTAAAAAAATCAAATGGATTTAAGTAAAATTTTTAGTATTAGTGGCAAACCAAGTTTGCAAAAATTAGTTGCATCTGCAAAAAATGGAGTAATCGTAGAATCTTTAGATAACAAAAAAAGATTTCATGCAAATGCCAATAATAAAATATCTTGTTTACAGGATATTACAATTTTTACAACAGAAGAAGATATTACTTTAAGAGAAGTTTTATTGACTATTGCTTCAAAAAATGATTATAAAAACATTGAAGTTCCAGAAAAAGAATCTTTATTTAACGAATTCGCTCAATATCTTCCAAATTTTGATGCAGATAGAGTGTATCCATCAGACGTAAAAAAGATTTTTAATTGGTATAACATTTTAATTACTGCCGGTGAAATTAATAAAAATAGCGAGGTAGTTGTTGATGAAAATACTGAAACAGCTGTAGCGGAAGAGCTTGAAACTAAAGCAAAAAAAGAAGTTAAAAAAACAGTAAATAAAACTGTTAAGAATGAAGGCAACGAAAAGGTTTCTTCTAAACCTGCTGCAGCGCCAAAAGCAAAAAAAACAAATCAAAAAAGTAAATAATAATATTTTATACGTTTTAAAAGAGGTTAACACAAATGTTAGCCTCTTTTTTTATAATATCATTGCTGATTTTTATGAATAAAAAAATTATTATTGGTTTATCAGTATTAATAACATTCTCTGTATTCGTGATTTGGTTCAAAACAAACTCAAAAAAAACAGAGGTGATTAACTTTGAAGGTGTAACCGAAGCTACCAAAATTGAAATAATCCATCAAAAAGATACATTAATTCTTAACAAAAACAAAAAGGTTTGGTTTAGTAAAAATGAATTGGAAATAAGCGAAAATAGTATAGAGAATTTCCAAAATATTATTCAAAACCTCCAGTTTAAATCTTTTCCAACAAAAAATTTTTATGAAAACCTGCAACAAAAAGCAGGTTTAATTACAAATATTTACTCAAACGAAAAATTACAATATAGCATAGCAATTATTGGAAGCTCGGAAGATGGTTTATCATTATATGTACAAACTATTTATCCTTATAAATCAGACACTATTTTAGCTTATGTAATTGGAAATCAAAGTAAATTAATTAATTATTTTAGTTATAACGAGTTGGAATGGACAAACAAAAAAGTGTTTCCTATAAAAAATATCGATTTTAAAAGTA
>JBEEPA010000244.1:0-3862 GCA_041191385.1 Bacteroidota bacterium
GGCAATTTCGCTGTTAAAACAGGCATTTTCCCATGCTAAAGCGCTTCTTTTATACGATTGTATCGCATAAGCATCTTGTTCTTCTCGTGTAATTTTATACTCTTTAGCACAAAGTTCGGCCGCACACCCCATGTGTTTTTGATTATATACATCCGTTAATCCGTCTTTAACTAATCCGTCCACTACTTGTATATTTCCTAATTTTTGTCCGTCTCTACCCATTAAATAATGGGGAACCATCGACATATTTTCCATTCCACCAGCAACAACCAAATGATTATCTCCAGCCATAATACTTTGCACCGCCAATTGCACAGCTTTTAAACCACTTGCACAAACTTTATTGATTGTTGTTGCAGGAATAAATGTAGATAAACCTGCAAAAATTAAAGCCTGACGAGCCGGTGCTTGTCCAACATTTGCCTGTAAAACATTACCTAAAAAAACTTCATCAATGGCATCTTTAGGAATTGAGTAAGTATCAATAGCATTTTTTAATGCCTCAGCAGCTAAAACTGGAGCCGAAATATTTTTAAAAACTCCACCAAAACTTCCAATTGGTGTACGTTTAGCAGCAACAATATACACTTTCATATATTTAATTTTTAAAATTAAAAAACAACAAATCTCACTACGCTAGCTTTTTTAATTTTGTTGTATAAACAAACAATTATTTTACAATACCTACTTTAATTTCTTTACCCACAGTTACCGCTTTTATATCATTATTATACATTTCGGAGCAATGTACAGCAGGTAAATAAAACTCGCCTTTGTAAGTTGCATTCACTAAAGTTTTAAAAATTTTAGTTTCATTTCTATTTAAAGTAAAATAAGTTAAAACCCTATCGTCTTTTATATCCTGAAAATCAAAAATACTACTTCCAATTTCTCTTCCACCTTCTTCCATTCTCAAATTTCGTATTTCCCATGACGATGGAAAAATTTGCGTTAAAGCTAAATTTTGATAAGTACCTAATAATCCTGGATGTGTAACTTGTGTTTCAACCAAAATATCTTCTCCTTGTTTTATATTCTGAATATCAATTTTTTTACCACTCATATTGTAGTAATTCACCACTAAATTTAAGTTGCTGGATTCTGATTTTTCGCTTCCTTTTAATGGAATACCAGATTGAATTACTTTTCCAAACACACTTCCCGTAGCAGAATTATTTTCGATAGTAATGTTATATTTTTGTTTATCCTTAACCGCAATAGGCACCTGAACAATAACTGAAGAGGAATTAACGGTTGAAATCAATTTTTGATTTACATACACCTTAGCGTTAATATTTTGATTTAACTTATGTTTCTTAACAAATTGAGCACAAGACAATAAGCTATAAGAAGTTGTTTGCGTACTATACCAATTGTTAGTACTTAATTGTTGTGCAATTTCTTTTAAAATCGCCATTCCTTTTTGTGCATCGCTTAAATTGTTCAACAACTCCAACAACGTCGCTTTATCTCTTAATTCGCTTCCATAAGTGTAATAATATTGCATTTCCTGATTTGGTGTATTTTTATATCTATCTAACAAATCTAAAGCAGTTTTTTTATTACCCGATAATTGATATGCTGAAGCCAAAACCACTAACGAAACCTTAGACAAATCTTTTATTTCCTTAAAACGATTCATTGCGCCCAAATTTGCCTGTCCGCTTAAAGCCAAAGTGTACAATCGATAAGCTTGTGCATATTGTGTAGATGAACGATACAACACATTTACTTCATCTTTCCATGAATTTGCCATTTGTTGTTGATATTTTGCCCAATTGCTTAAAAAGTTTTTAGGCACTTGATATCCTTTAGTTTGCGCCATTACCATAAAATGCCCGGCATAACTTGTTCCCCAGTCGTCCGCATACGCATTTCCTCTCCAATAGGACAAACCGCCCGAAGTGGTTTGAAATTGATTTAATTTTCGAATACCTTCATTTATATTGGATTGAACTTCCTGAATTTGATTAGGTGTTAAATCGAGTAAATCTTGCAAAAATAACTGAGGAAATACAGACGATGTAGTTTGTTCTACACATCCATGCGGATATTGAATTAAATAATCCAATCTTTTTTTAAGATTAAGAGAAGGAATAGCAGACAATTCAACAACAACGGTATTAGTCCCTTTTATTCCACTAGTTATAGTGTTTACATCAATTTTATTTTGTGCTTTAACAAAAACATCCTGAACATTTTGCACTATAGGATTATTGGCTTTAATTAAAATATCCGTTTCATAAAATGCTTTTTCGCCATTTCCATCTACTTCTACTTTAATTTTTCCTTTTCCAATTTTATCCTTTGTTTTAATTGTAAACTCGATTGTTTTACTTCCTAAATTACCAAACTGAATGCTTTGCGTAGGAACATCAACAACTTCAATTAAATCGTTCACAATTAGTTTTACCTGTACATTTTTCACTTTTTTATCCATAGCAAAAACCGTAACCGGAACTTTAATAATTTCATCGGGCGACAAAGTACGTGGAATAGTTGGCAATACCATTAAAGGCTTTTTTACACTTACTGCTTTTTCGCTATTTCCATACGCTCCGTCCTCTACTGCAACAACCATTACCCTTACCGAGCCTACATAATTTGGCATTTTAAAACTTACAATATCCTCGGAATTGGCAGCTAATGTTTTGGCTTTAAAAAATTTCACTACTGGTTTAAATCTTTGTAAATCTTTATCTCCATTAGGTTTTATGATATCACTACCTCCTAATGCCAATAAACCTGCATAAGAACCTGTGTAGGCACCCAAAACATATTTATACATATCCCAAGTTAAAACGCCCAATGCTTCTTTTGCATAAAAATGTTCGTAGGGATTAGGAGTTTGAAAACGAGTTAAATCTAATAAACCTTCATCCACAACTGCTAAAGTGTAGGTCATTTTTTTACCTTTTTTTTCTTTAACCTTAATGGTTGCTATTTCGTTCGGACTAAAACTTACAGGCGTAATAATTTCGGGCTCCAAAGTGGCTTTTGGATTAAATACTTCTAAAGCCTGATAACCATATAATCTTAAAGGCGCATCATTTTTTTTACTGGCATAATTTTGAATTAAATGAATGGATACGAAGGCATTAGGCGACATTTCTTCGTTGGTTTTAAATTTAATCACATCACCATTTGCCATATCATGCCAAAAATGATGAATAATTTTTGAACCATTTTCTATACTCACCAAAGCTTTTCCTTTTTTTGCATTCGGTATTTTTATAAATACCTCTTCGCCAACTGTATATTTTTCTTTATCTAAATTAAACGTTAACATTTCTGCTCCACCCGGACTATTACTTCCGTCGGCTATCCACGAGCTGTAAGTTGTATAAAATACATAACCTGTAGAATGTCCGGATTTTGGATGAGTAATACGTATATATTTTCGTCCCCAACTTGGTTTATCAAACTTCAATTCGTACATTGCTTTTCCGTTAACCGTACTTATCACCTCTTTTTTTAATCGGTTTTTTTGCTCTCTAGAAATATATGAAGACAAATACTCTTCTTCTCCATTTTCCCACCACCATCTCCAAGATAATTCAAATACTTCAATTACTAAATCTTTCACATCTTCTTTTACTCCGTTTTCATTTACCGTTGAAATAGCTATTAAATTAGGCTTATCTGTTAATAAAGCACCATTCCACCCTTCACCTTTTGGTACTTTAATACCCACATAATTTCTATAAGGTGAATATGGAATTTTGTATTGATCGATACTAAAATCTCCTCCATTTTCGAAAACCCTAGTTTTTAAAACGCAATTTAACATTCCTGGCGCATATTCATCCACTTCAATTTTAGGCTGAATAAGTGCAACTCCTTCATTATTCAACTCTCCTTC
>JBEEPA010000245.1:0-16220 GCA_041191385.1 Bacteroidota bacterium
TTACATTAAGAATTAAGCATTTAACAGAGCACTTAAAAGTGAATAAAAAAGATTTCGTTACCAAAAGATCATTACAAAAAATGGTTGGTAAAAGAAAATCTTTACTAGATTATATTAAAAAGAAAGATGTTGAGCGTTACCGTTCATTAATCGCTGATTTAGGTTTAAGAAAATAATGTTCTTAAATAACATATAGAGTATTTTATAAAGGCAGCTGGGTTCCCAACTGCCTTTTTTAGTTAGTAAATAGATTAAAAATGATAGACGTTAAGCAACAAGAAGTAAAGTTAAGAGATGGTAGAACGATTACCATCGAAACAGGTAAATTGGCTAAACAAGCTGATGGATCAGTTACAGTTAGAATGGGTAATACCATTTTATTAGCAACTGTGGTTTCATCTACAGAATTAAGAGATGGAATTGATTTTTTCCCGTTAAGTGTGGAGTACAGAGAAAATTTCTCGGCAGGAGGTAGAATTCCTGGTGGGTTTTTTAAACGTGAAGCTCGCCCTAATGAAGTTGAAATTTTAACATGTAGATTAGTTGATAGAGCTTTAAGACCTTTGTTTAATGATGATTACAGATTTGAAACTCAAGTAATTATTCAGATGATTTCTTACAGCGAAAATGAAACACCTGAAGGTTTAGCTTGTTTAGCGGCATCTGCTGCTATTGCGGTTTCGGATATTCCTTTTAACGGTCCGGTTTCGGAAGTTAGAGTAACAAGAGTAAATGGACAATTTATTGCTAATCCAACTAAAGCGCAATTGGCAGAAGGGGATTTAGATATGGTAATTGCTGCTACAATGGATAATGTGATGATGGTGGAAGGTGAAATGCATGAAATTTCTGAAGAAGAAATGATTGAAGCAATTAAATTTGCACACGAAGAAATCAAAATCCAATGTCAGGCTCAATTAGATTTAGCAGCTAAAGTTGCTAAAGCAAATCCTAAAAGAGAATATACTAGTCCGCAATTAAACGAAGAAATTGCTGCAAAAGTAAAAGCTGCAACTTACGATAAGTTATACAATGTTGCAAAACAAGCATCTGCAAAACATGAAAGAGCTGCGGCTATGAATGCTATTTTAGAGGAATTTGTTGCAAGCTTAAGCGACGAAGAAAAAGAAGCTTATGGTGGTGATGTTAAAATTGCATTCAAAAAAACACAGAAAAAAGCAGTAAGAGATTTAGTGATAAATGAAGGAATTAGATTAGATGGCAGAAATACTACAACTATCCGCCCGATTTGGTCCGAAATCGACTATTTACCATCTGCTCATGGTTCGGCAATTTTCACACGTGGTGAAACACAATCTTTAACAACAGTAACAATGGGCTCTAAATTAGATGTTCAAAGTTTAGATGCGGTTTCAGATGTTAGAGAAGATAATTTTTATTTACATTACAACTTCCCTCCATTTTCTACAGGCGAAGCGCGCCCATTAAGAGGAACAGGACGTAGAGAAATTGGACATGGAAACTTAGCATGGAGAGCATTAAAACCTGTGGTTCCAAAAGTAAATTTCCCTTATACAGTAAGAGTTGTTTCGGATATTTTAGAATCAAATGGTTCATCCTCAATGGCAACTGTTTGTGCAGGAACATTAGCATTGATGGATGCGGGTGTACAAATTAGTGCACCAGTATCGGGTATTGCAATGGGTTTAATTTATGATAGTGAAACAAAAAAATATGCGGTTTTATCGGATATTTTAGGCGACGAAGATCATTTAGGTGATATGGACTTTAAAGTTACAGGTACACAAAAAGGTATTACTGCAACACAAATGGACATTAAAATTGATGGTTTATCTTACGAAATTTTGATTAAAGCATTGTATCAAGCTAAAGAAGGTAGATTACATATTTTAGGTGAAATGAATAAAACTATTTCGCAACCACGTGAAGAGTTTAAAGCACATACACCAAGAATTGAAAGTATAATTATTGGTGCTGAGTTTATTGGTGCGGTGATAGGGCCAGGAGGTAAAATTATCCAGGAAATTCAAAAAGTTACCGAAACCATTATTACTATCGAAGAAAAACCAAACAAAACTGCTGAGGTTGCAATTTCTGGTAAATCTAAAGATGCAATTGTTGCTGCTTTAAATTGGGTTAGAGGAATTGTAGCTGTACCAGAAGTAGGTGAAACTTACGAAGGTAAAATCAAATCTATTTTAGAGTTTGGAGCTTTTGTTGAAATTTTACCAGGAAAAGAAGGTTTGTTACACATTTCTGAAATTGATCATAAACGAATTAAAAACGTTACGGATGAGTTAACAGAAGGACAAATAGTTCAGGTTAAATTATTAGAAATAGATAAAAAATCTGGAAAAATGAAGCTGAGTCGTAAGGCGCTGATGCCAAAACCAGAGCAACAAGAACAAGCAAATTAAAAAATAAAAAGCTGTTGGAAATCCCAACAGCTTTTTTTATTTTAGCTTACTTTTATACATTATGCGTAATCTTTTTTTGTTATTTAGTTTTTCCGTTTTAACCACTTTTGCACAGGACCAGATTAAATTGGGTTTATTGGTGTATAGAGGAGGTGGAGATTGGTACGCAAACCCAACAGCTTTACCCAATTTAGCAAAGTTTTGCAATCAACATTTAAAAACAAATATCCAAACTAAATACGATGAGGTAAATATTGGAAGCAAAGATATTTTTAATTATCCTTATGTTTATTTAACGGGTCATGGTAATATTGTTCTCAATCCTCAAGAAAAAGAAAATTTAGTCCAGTATTTACAAAATGGAGGTTTTGTACATGTGGACGATAATTATGGCTTAGATGCCTTTGTTCGTCCTTTACTAAACAGTTTATTACCTAACCAAAAATTACAGGAAATTCCTAATGATCATGAGATTTTTAAAATGAAATTTACGCGTAAAAATGGATTGCCTAAAATTCACGAACACGATGGTTTGCCACCGCAAGCTTTTGGCTTGTTCCATAACGGTAAATTAGTTTTGCTGTATACCTACGAATGCGATTTAGGAAATGGCTGGGAAGATAGTTCTGTACACAACGATCCGGAAGAAATCCGACAAGAAGCCCTGAAAATGGGTGCGAATATTATTGAATACGCTTTCACTAGATAGGTTATTTTCAACTTGCTGATTTATATCATTTTTTAGTTACATATAACTATTTACCTTTAAACAAAATAAAATTATAAATATGTTGAAACAAACTTCATGGGTATTATTGATTCCCTTTTTATTGGCGTGTAGCAAAAATAAAACTCAACTAAAAGCCGAGTATAAAACCATAACGGAATCGGTGTATGCATCTGTAAATTTGGTGCCTAAAAATTATTATAAAGTAAGCTCGGCTCAAAGCGGAATAATTGATAAAATGTTTGTGAGTGTTGGCGACACGGTGGAGGAAGGGATGGAAATTGTGAAAATTAAGGACGATAAAGTGGATATCAGTCAGGATAATTCCCGATTAAATTATGAAATTGTTCAATCCAAAACCAATCAAACCTCGGGAACTATCGCTCAGTTTCAAAAAAAGATTGAAATTGCGTATTTACAGCTCGAAAATGATTCGGTAAATTTTAAGCGACAAGAAAATTTATGGAAAAATAAAATTGGATCCAAAGCCGAGTATGAAGCCAAAAAAATGAAATATGATTTGTCCAAAAACAACTATAAACAGTTGATTTCCGAGTTGGAATTGATTAAAAAGGAATTGAATAACCAGTTAAAAATTGCATTAAACAATTGGCAAATCAACTTATCGCAAAAAAAAGATTATATAATCAAATCCAATTTAAGTGGTTTAGTATATGATGTGTTTAAAAAACAAGGCGAGTGGGTAAATGTAAACGAAGCAATTGCAATTATTGGAAACAAAGATTGGTTTGTGGTGGAAATGAATATTGATGAAAAAGAAATTTCCAAAATTAAAACCAAACAAAAAGTAATCATCACTTTAAAAGCCTATCCTAACCAAATTTTCGAAGCCAATATCAGTAAAATTCACCCCAAAATTAATGCGCAAACACAAACATTTTTGGTGGAAGCCGAGTTTAGTAAAGCCTATCCTAATTTATATATGGGCTTAAGTGGAGAGGCGAATATTGTTATCGGAGAAACCAAAAAAGGTGTGGTAATACCTAAAAATTGGATTGTAAATAATCAAGTTTATACCGAAAATGGTTGGGTGGATATTGAGCAAGGAATTGGAAATTTATTTGAAGTAGAAGTTTTAAAAGGTATAGATACCAATACAGTAATTTTACCTTTACCTAAAAAATAATGGGCTTTAATTTAATTATAAAAATTGCTATAAAGCATTTGTTTACAAGGGTTAAACAAAGTGCTGTGGCAGCTTTGGGTGTAACTTTTGGTATTGCGGCATACATTATTTTAATGTCGTTTATGACAGGCTTAAACTCCTTGTTAGATGGGATGATTTTGGACAGAACACCGCATGTACAGGTGTATAACGAGAGTAAAATTTCGGCAATTCAGCCTATCAATCAATGGGAACATGATAAAGAAGTAATGCATGTAATCCACTCTGTACAACCCCAACAAAATGTAATGGGCATTCAAAATGCTACCAATATTTTACAATATTTACAATCGCGTAAAGAGGTAATAGGTATTACCAAACAAGTTGCTGTAAATGGTTATTTTATTACCGGTGCAATACAGTTGCCAGCTTTAATTAATGGCGTGGATATTATAAAAGAAAACGATTTGTACAATTTGGGCGATTATGTTGTTGAGGGAAATTTTAAACATTTAGCCGAAATGGATAACGCCATAATTGTTGGGGTAGGAGTTGCCGAAAAAATGGGTAAAAAAATTGGAGATGTGATTATCGTGAATAATATAAAAGGAGTGCAATTTCCATTAAAAATTGTGGCTTTGTACCAAAGTGGTATGGCGGAGTTGGATAATCGGCAGGCATATACTTCTGTACAAACGGCACAAGTAATTGCTGGTTTGGGTAACAGTTATTTTACCAATATCAATGTACAATTAACAGATATGTTGTTGGCGCCACAATTTGCGCAAGATATTGCTCAAATTTTTGATGTTTCGGCAATGGATATCCAAACGGCTAATGCTCAATTTGATGCGGGTAGTTCGGTGCGTAATTTAATATCGTATGCGGTTTCATTTACCTTATTGTTGGTTGCAGGTTTTGGGATATACAATATTTTAAACATGATGATTTACGAAAAAATGAATGATATCGCGATTTTAAAAGCTATTGGTTTTTCCGGTGGGGACGTAAAATGGATATTCGTGAGTCAGGCTTTAATCATTGGAATTTTTGGGGGATTATTAGGTTTAACTCTAGGTTATGGAGTTTCGGTTTTAATTGCGCACACACCATTCGAGGTAGATTCCTTTCCCAATATCAAAACCTATCCAGTTAATTTTAATCCCGATTTTTATATTTTGGGAATAATTTTCGCCTTAATTGCAACATTTTTAGCGGGTTATTTGCCTGCCAAAAAAGCCGAAAAAATTGATCCAGTGGATATCATTCGTGGTCAGTAACTTTAAATCGCAAGTAATTATTTTACCCATTTAACCACAAAATTACAAGTACATGAACCCAATTTTACAAGTAAAAAATATCAATAAATATTTTGATGGTGCAGTACCTTTTCATGCTTTAAAAGATATTTCGTTTTCGGTAAATCAGGGCGAAATGGTGTCTATCATGGGAAAATCGGGTTGTGGTAAATCCACTTTATTGTATATTTTATCTACTATGGATACCCAATATACGGGCGAATTATATATTCAAAACCAGTTAATTACCGGACAAACCCCTGATTTTTTGGCACATATTCGCAATCAACATATCGGTTTTGTTTTTCAGTTTCATTATTTATTACCCGAGTTTACTGTGTTGGATAATGTAATGTTGCCCGCTTTAAAATTAGGTGTAAAATCGAAGGAGGAAATCGAAGGAAATGCCTTAAAACATTTAGAAATGTTAGGGATTAAAGATCAGGCGTTAAAATTATCTACCATGATTTCGGGCGGACAAAAACAACGTGTTGCCATTGCTCGTGCTTTAATTAACGAACCCACTTTAATAATGGGCGACGAACCCACTGGGAATTTAGACACCAAAAATTCGCTTTTGGTTTTTGATATTTTCAAAGAGTTATCTCAAGAAAAAAAATTATCTCTACTAATAGTTACCCACGATGAAGATTTCGCCAACAAATGCGATCGAAAAATCATTATGGAAGATGGAAAAGTGATTAGGGATTGAGAGAGTTAGAGTACTTTGGATAAACTTATTACAAAAAATTATCCTTGCACTTAACTTAAATCATTAAAACTTGCAAGTTTTGCAAGTTTTAATGATTGTGTATATATTTGTTACATGGAAAATTTTATAATCAGACACGAATATTTAAATAAACTGCTGGCTTACAAGGATAAAGATTTGATAAAAGTGGTGAGTGGATTGAGGAGAAGTGGTAAAAGTACTTTGTTCGAATTGTTTCAACAAGAACTTTTGAAAATGGCGATTCAAGCCAATCAAATAGTGTTTTTAAATTTTGAAGATTTCGAACTCCGTAAATACTTAAATGATTTAGAGGGTTTGTATAATCATATTATTTCTTCGGTAGATTTATCCAAGCAATCGTATGTTTTTTTAGATGAAATCCAAAATGTAAACGAATTTGAACGTTTGGTTGATGGCTTATTTGTGAAAAAAAATATCGATGTATATATCACTGGATCAAATGCATTTTTTTTATCGGGCGAGTTGGCAACTCTTTTAAGTGGTAGGTATATTGAAATATCTATTTTACCTTTTTCTTTTAAAGAATATTTAATAGCTCGAAAAATAGATACTTCCATTCAATATCTAAATTTCGAATCACTATTTTTCGATTTTATCAATGAAACATCCTTGCCCAAAGGCATATCGTTAAGAGAATTGGGGTTTGATAAAATTTACGAATATTTAGATGCAATATATAAAACGATTGTAGAAAAAGATATCTCGCAACGTCATCAAATCAACGATAAAAGAGCTTTTGAAAACATTGTGAAATTTGTAGCAACACATATTGGAAGTCCGCTATCACCCAATAATATTGCAAAATCTTTAAAAAATGATGGTCAAAATATTCATAATACAACTGTTGAAAGATATTTAGATTATTTAGTGGATAGTTTTGTTTTTTATAAAGTAAATCGTTTTGATTTAAAAGGAAAAGTGCAATTAGCTACTCAAGAAAAATATTACTTAGTAGATATTGGTTTACTAAATATTTTGGTGGGCAAAGAAAAAACGAGTAATAGGGGACATATTTTAGAAAACATTGTTTTTTTGGAGTTAAAAAGAAGAGGTTATAAAGTATGGACAGGTACAACCCGAAACAATGAGGTTGATTTTGTATGTAAAAATCCATTGGGAGAGATCGAATATTACCAAGTAGCTTGGCAAATTGACAATGAAAATACTGCCAAAAGAGAGTTTGCTGCATTAGAAAAAATTAAAGATAATTATCCTAAATACTTACTCACAACAGATTCCTTCACACAAAGTAAAAACGGAATTAAGCATCTTAATGTATTTAATTGGTTGTTAAATAACGGTGCCACAAACTTAAATCATTAAAACTTGTAAAAATTGCAAGTTTTAATGATTTGTGCTTAAATTTTTTTAAAACATTTTTTGTTTACTTTTAAACTGTTCATTTTTTGGGGAAGCTTACAAATCTGTCCCTACTGATTTTGTTTTCTGCATTTGCGGATAGCTATTTTATTGCTTAAACTGTCGATTATGCTATAGAATTTGGATAAAAATTACATTTTTAGATAAAAACAGATGGTTTTTAATGTTAAATCTGGAGTTTTTATTAAAATATCGACTTTAATTTTGAAAAAAATGAATTACTTGAACATTAAAAAACAGAAAAACAGCTCTACTTTACCCCAAAAGAATTAGTTAAATCCAAATTATTTATTTCATAGTCTCCCGTTGGTCGGCACGCTGAACACCGTAACCTGAAAGGTTCATGAACGCCTTTAAAAAATATTACTGGTTCATAATTTTCAACAAAAGCTCCTGTAAAGCAACGTCATCAAAAGAAAAAAGCTCCGAAGTTAAAACTAACCTCGGAGCTTTTTTTTTACAGCTTTTGTCGTCTACTGGGATAAATGTTGTAGGCAGTTTTTTATTATTTGTTTTTGTTTCCTTTCAATTTTGAAGAAAACGATTTTGAGTTTTTAGCTGATTTTAATGCAACGCTTGGTGAGCTAATTTCATAATCATCATAAAAATTCCAAGTATAATTTACACCTGACGGCTTTTTACTTGACATTGTTAATGAATGCACATCTCTACCATTTTCATATCTTCCCGTAACACTACCATATACAATGTTCCAACCTTTTTTAAGTGTTAAATCATATATTTCTTCTTCTTCATACTCCTCTTCAAAGCCATTGTCAATGTAATTGGTTTCTTCTCCTTTAATGGTTACATCCCTATCAACATACAACCAAAGAGCGTAATGTTCGCTGTCGTCATTTTCCACCTCCTTTAAAAAAACTCCAATTTCTTCATCATTTTCGTTGTAACCTCTAAGGTCATCAAGAGAAACCGACTTGAAATTTCTATCGCTTACGGTAATTCCTTCTAAATCATCCGCATCAAGCGTTTCCAAATATTTGGCTCCTAATGTTGCAGGTAATTCCAATGTAAAACCATTGTTTTGATAAGGTCCTTGTGCAATTGCATCATTATCATATTCATCTCCACTTCCCCAATAAACAAGAGCTTTTACTGTTTTAATTTGAGTAGAGCTATTGTTTACATTTGTAGCTGTAATCTTTGAAGCATTACCACCATTACCACCATTAGTACCTCCGTCATTGACATCATCCTTTTCGCAAGAATTAAACACGGCAGTTGTTAGTCCCAAGGCTAAAAATAGCCCAAAATTTAAAAAATTCTTTTTCATTTTTATATAAATTTTAAATTTGCCTCCACTTTCGGCTATCGGCTTCTCCGTTTTTCACTAGGCTGTCCTCAAAAATTCTGACTAACGTTTTTGTTAATCGTTTATTATTCAGCTGTTTTCAAATTCAATTTTTCGTTCATTTTTCTGCACTTTCCTATCTCGAAAAACGTTAGCCGAAGTAGTCAACTTTTCGGTAATAGGGTGAATTGCCTACAACATCAATGTTAACGATTTCGCAATTGAGTTTCGTATATTAAACTTTCGTTTATTTCGCTTTTGGGCGAAGGTACTCTCAATTTTCTAAAAAGATAACATTTTTGTTTTACAAAAATAGATAAAAAAATTATAATTCAAAATTATCCAAATTGTGTTCCAAAAATAGATAAAAAAATTATAATTCAAAATTATCCAAAGGGCTTTTATTTTATCATGCTGAGGATTGAATCCGAGACTGTGAATACCTTAAATAAATTAGATTTCACGGTTCAACCATTTTGTTGCGATTGTAGTGTAAAATTGCTCACTTATTTAATTTGTACTTAAAGTTGTTTGCCAATTACAATTCCAAGTAACTAATTTCAATTTTGTTTCTAATAAATCCAATTACACAAAATACTGGAATAGGGTTGGGTCTTCGTTGATTTCGGTAAAGTTGATTTTGTATTCTTTCATTCTGTCGATTAGCCCAAAATAATCCTCGCGTTTTTTTAACTCTATTGCTACCAAAGCCGGACCGCTTTCTCGGGCATTTTTTTTCACAAACTCAAAACGCGTAATATCGTCCTCGGGACCCATGATTTCCGAAACAAATTGTTTTAAAGCGCCCGGACGTTGAGGGAAACGAATGATGAAAAAGTGTTTTAAACCTTCGTAAATCATGGAGCGTTCCTTAATTTCCTGCATACGATCGATATCGTTGTTGCTACCACTTACTACTAAAACAATTCTTTTTCCCTTAATTTCTTCCGCGTAAAAATCCAAACAAGCCACTGTTAAAGCTCCCGCAGGTTCTACTACAATAGCTTCCTCGTTGTATAAAGATAAAATGGTTGTACATACTTTACCTTCGGGAACCAAAATCACATCTTCGGCATTTTTTTGAATGATTTCGAAAGTTTTATCACCCACACGTTGCACTGCTGCACCATCCACAAACTTATCAATATCTTGCAATTCAACCGGAAAACCTTTGTCCATTGCCACCTTTAAAGCCGGTGCGCCTTCGGGTTCAACGGCAATGAGCTTTGTTTTAGGACTTACCTCTTTAAAATAAATGCTGCAACCCGCCATTAAACCACCTCCTCCAACAGGGAAAAAAGCATAATCGATATCTTTAACTTCATCCAATATTTCTTTAGCTACAGTACCCTGACCTTCGATTACTTTAAAATCGTTAAATGGGTGAATAAACGAAAGGTTTTCCGCTTCGCACACCAATAAAGCTGCTTTGTAGGAATCATCAAAAGTATCTCCGTGTAAAACTACTTTTACATTATTTTTACCAAACATTTTTACCTTTTCCACCTTTTGTTTAGGGGTGGTATTGGGCATAAAAACCGTACCTTGGATATTTAATAAATTACACGAATAGGCAAAACCTTGCGCATGATTACCTGCGCTAGCACAAATAACTCCTTTTGCTAAATCGTGATTAGATAATGAGCTGATTTTATTAAAAGCACCTCTAATTTTGTATGAACGTACAATTTGTAAATCTTCGCGTTTTAAATATACTTCGCACTGATATTTTTCGGATAGCGCTAAGTTTTTTTGTAAAGGTGTGTGCAAGGCAACACCTTTTAAATTTTCGCTTGCATTTCGAATACTGTTTTGATTTACATTCATGAGGAAAAATTGAGTGTGCAAAGATAAAAAATTAATTGAAACCTTTTGATAGACTTAGGTTAAAACAATTTGAGATGATTTCACGCAAAGTTCGCAAAGGTTTTTACGCAGAGCACGCAAAGGTTTTCAAGCAAAGTATGAAAGCTAAAGTTTGGAATAAATAGTTAAGTTTACTTAACCGTGAATCATTTCGGTTTTACCGTAGTTACGCATAATTTCTGCCTCAAAAGTAAGTAACTCCTGCCATTTTTTATCGATATCGATACTTGTACAATATTTTTTAGCCAATTTTAAAAACATGGTATAATGGCGTGCCTCGGATGCCATTAATTCTCGGTAAAACTCTGCTAATTTTTCGTCTTTTAAATTTTCGCTTAAAACTCTAAAACGCTCACAGCTTCTGGCTTCAATCATTGCAGCAATCAACAAACGCTCTGCTAAAACCATTTCGTAATTCCCTCCTTTTTTTACATATTTCATCAAATCCTGAACATAAGGATCTTTACGCTCCCAACCTAAAACCTCATTGCGTTCCAAAATTAAATTATGTACACGTTGAAAATGCTCCATTTCCTCCTGCGCTAAGTCGGTCATTTTTTGCACCAACTCCGATATTTCAGGATATTTTACAATTAATGAAATTGCATATGACGCCGCTTTTTGTTCGCAAAAGGCATGATCAGTTAAAATTTCATGGATATTTTCTTCAACAATATTTACCCAACGCGGATCAGTTTCTAGTTTTAAGCCTAACATAACAAAGATTTTTCAAAGCGCAAATATACACATCTTTTGTTAACGAAGTACAGTAACAGTACCCACCATTTGTTCGCGTTTATACTCACCAGCTTTATCATCTAGTGTATAGTAAATTTTATACACATATACATCAACATGTACAACATTCCCCATATATGTACCGTCCCAACCCTTTTCGATTTCATTTGTGTAGTAAATTTCTTCACCCCATCGGCTAAAAATATACATTTCAAAATTACTTATAGCAATACCTTTAGCAGTAAAATAATCGTTAATGCCATCTCCGTTTGGTGTAATTGCATTTGGTACAAAAATACGCGGCGTGCATCTTTCGGTAATTAGTATAGTATCAGATTTGCTACAACCATCAAAATTTGTTACAGTAAATATGTATGAACCTGCATTTGCAACGGTTAATTTATTTATTGTAGAGAAATCATTTATCCAAACAATATTATTGCGAAGACTGCTATTTACTTCCAAATCTAAACTACCAATTTCTTCAAAACAAACTACTTGGTTAGGAGTACGCGTAAAGTTTGGTAAATTAGATACGTTAACATTAATTGCGCTAGTGCCTTTACAACCAAAATTATCGGTAACAGTTACAATATAAGTTCCTGTTGTATTAACAGTAATTGTGTTAGTTTTAGCACCTGTGTTCCATAATACATTACTAAATCCATTTGGTACACTAATATTTGCCGATTCGCCAATACAAAAACCAAAATCATCCCCTAAATCCACCTCTGGTAAAGTTCTCCAAATAAAGTCGAAAGTATCAGTTGCATTACAATTTGGAGCGCTAGATACAGTTATCCAATATTTTCCTGGAGTATTTAGGAATTGGGAGCGACTAGTTGAACCATTGCTCCATAAAACACTTCCATTAGGTAAATTAGGTTGTGCCAATACATTTTCGCCTTCACAAGCAAATAAATCTGGTATAGAAGGGATTACAGGTTTTAAAATTACATTAACTGTAGCCTGTGTTGTTCCTTTACAACCTTTATCATCTGTTACAGTTAAGCTATAAACTCCTTCGGTAATTGGATTAAACGTTTGATTTGTGCCTAAAACATTCGATTGTCCGTTTAATCTCCATTCGTAAGCATGATAAGTTCCACCATTTAAAACAGCAGTTGTTCCTTCACACACTGTAGCATCGGCAACAGTTGGAGTAGGATTAGCGTTTACAGTTATTAAAATTTCATCATTAGCTTTACAACCATTGGTGTTTGTAACATTTACAGTGTAACTTCCAGCTTTATTAACATTTATGTTCGCAGTTGTTGAGTTATTACTCCATGTAAAGGTGTGATTTTGTGCATTTAAACCAGTTTGAATAGTATAACTTTCGCCCGAGCATATTTCTTGATCTGGTCCTAAGTCAACTGTTAATCTTGGATGAATACGTAAATATGCCGTATCTCTTCCTACACAATTAAATTGGTTGCGTACCTCTACCCAAACTAAACTGGAATCACCAGATGTGTAGCTGGATGTAGTTGATCCATCGTGCCATAAGTAAGAGCTAAAATTACCCGCATTAAATGTTGCGATTTCATCCGGACAAATCCATTGATCGACTCCTATGCTAGGTTGTGGATTGCTATGTACCACCAATTGTACAGTATCTCTGCCCAAACAATTGTTGTTGTCCATAACTTCCACCCAGTATTGATTTTGATTAGTTACTTCGATACTTGGAGTATTTGCACCAGTGCTCCATTTAATTTGATTCCATGTGCCAGTTACAGCAAATTCATGCGTAGCATTTGAACAAATTTCGGCATCGTTTCCAATATCGATAGTAGGGTTTGGATGCACCAATACATTTATTGTGTCGGAACCTTTACAACCATCTTGGTCGGTTACTTCCACAAAATATTCGCCAGAAGTATTTACTGAAATTGTTTGCGTATGCGCACTAGTGTTCCAAACATAAGTTGGGTTGTGGTATAAATTTCCAGCATCTAAAATAGCACTTTCACCCAAACAGATTTCGATATCTGCACCTAAATTAACATCCAATTGATTTTTGATAAACACACGTGCTGTATCACTGTTTTTACAACCGTTGTTATCCGTAACCACAACCCAAACTTTTATAGAATCAGTAGTGTTAAAAGTAGCATTTGAACTACCATCGTGCCATTCATAAACAGCGAAATTTCCTGCATTAAAGTTAGCGGTGATGTTCGGACAAACGGTAATGTCGTTGATATCCACAATTGGTAAAGTTTTGATGCTTAAATTAAAAGTATCAGATGCAACACAACCATTGATATCTTTAACCCCCACAATATATTGTCCAGCCGTATTTACATTAATTGTAGGAGAAGTTGCAGCTGTACTCCATAAATATTCTACATAGTTCCCCGGATTTAAAGTAATCGCAGGCGCATCTATACAAATAGCGGTATCATTTTGTAATTTAGGAGTAGGTAAATTGTGTACAATTACATTTAAAGTATCGTAACCCTTACACCCATCTTGGTCGGTTACTTCCACAAAATATTCGCCAAAAGTATTCACCGAAATTGTTTGCGTAGTTTCGCTCGTACTCCAAACATACGTTGGATTATTGTATAAATTTCCAGCATCTAAAATAGCACTTTCACCCAAACAGATTTCGATATCTGCACCTAAATTAACATCCAATTGATTTTTGATAAACACACGTGCTGTATCACTGTTTTTACAACCATTGTTATCTGTAACAGTTACCCAAACTTTCATAGAATCTGTAGTGCTAAAAGAAGCATTTGAACTACCATCATGCCATAGGTAAGCGGTGAAAGTACCTGCGTCAAAATTTGCATTAATGTTCGGACAAACAGTAATGTCGTTGATATCTACAATTGGTAAAGTTTTGATGCTTAAATTAAAAGTATCAGATGCAACACAACCATTGATATCTTTAACCCCCACAATATATTGTCCAGCCGTATTTACATCAATTGTAGGAGAAGTTGCAGCTGTACTCCATAAATACTCTGCATAATTCCCTGGATTTAAAGTAATCGCAGGCGCATCAATACAAATAGCGGTATCTTTTTGTAGTTTAGGAGTAGGTAATTGATTCACAATTAAATTTACAGTATCGTTTTTGGTACACCCATTAGCATCTAAAACAGTAACAATATAATCACCAGCATTTTTGGTTTGAATAGTTTGGGTTGTAGCACCTGTATTCCAAGAGTAAGAAGCAAATGTTCCGGCATCAAACGTAACCTCATTGGCATCTGAACAAATAGTAACATCCGCCCCTAAATTAGGAGTTGGAATTGGATTTACAATTAAATTAACCGTATCATTTTTAGAACAACCGTTGTTATCCGTTACAGCTACAATATATTCACCAGCAGTTTTAGTTTGAATAGTTTGTGTTGTAGCTCCATTACTCCAAGCGTAAGAGGTAAAAGTGCCAGCATCAAAAGTAACCTCATTAGCATCTGCACAAATGTTAACATCTGCACCTAAGTTTGGAGAAGGTAACGGATTTACAAATAATTCAATAGTATCACTAGCTATACATCCATTATTATCTGTTACGGTAACATTATATATACCTGCTGTATTAGTTTGAATAGAAAAATTAGTTTCGGAGTTATTCCATAAATAGGTCGCAAAATTACCTGGAGTAAATGTAATTGGATTTGAACCAATACAAATAGCTGTATCATTTCCTAAATTAGGCGTAGGAATTGGATTTACAATTAGATTAACTGTATCATTTTTAGTACATCCATTAACATCCGTTACGGTAACAATATATTCACCAGCAGTTTTAGTTTGGATAGTTTGTGTTGTAGTACCAGTATTCCAAGCGTAAAAAGCAAAAGTTCCGGCATCAAACGTAACCTCATTAGCATCTGCGCAAATAGTAACATCAGCCCCTAAGTTTGGCGTTGGAATTGGATTAACAATTAAATTAACCGTATCTTTTTTAGTACACCCATTAACATCCGTTACTGTAACAATATATTCACCAGCAGTTTTAGTTTGGATAGTTTGTGTTGTAGTACCAGTATTCCAAGCGTAAGAGTTAAAAGTGCCAGCGTCAAAAGTAACTTCGTTAGCATCCTCGCAAATAGTAACATCAGGTCCTAAGTTTGGCGTTGGCAGTTGATTTACAATTAAATTAACTGTATCTTTTTTAGTACACCCATTAACATCCGTTACGGTAACAATATATTCACCAGCAGTTTTAGTTTGAATGGTTTGATTTGTAGTACCAGTATTCCAAGCGTAAGAGTTAAAAGTACCAGCATCAAAAGTAACCTCATTAGCATCTGTGCAAATAGTAACATCAGCCCCTAAGTTTGGCGTTGGAATTGGATTTACTATTAGATTAACCGTATCGTTTTTAGAACAACCGTTGTTATCTTTTACTGTAACAATATATTCATCAGCAGTTTTAGTTTGAATAGTTTGTGATGTAGCACCAGTATTCCAAGCGTAAGAGTTAAAAGTGCCAGCGTCAAAAGTAACTTCATTAGCATCCTCGCAAATAATAACATCAGTCCCTAAGTTTGGCGTTGGCAGTAGATTAACAATTAAATTAACCGTATCTTTTTGAGTACACCCATTAACATCCGTTACGGTAACAATATATTCACCAGCAGTTTTAGTTTG
>JBEEPA010000246.1:0-3751 GCA_041191385.1 Bacteroidota bacterium
TTAATAAGGACTGTCCCCATTTAAAAAAGTCATAAAATGAAATTCAATCTGTAAGAATATTTTTATGTATTGAATTGCAAAATAAATGCTAAAAAATAAACTATATTTGCACGCGTAAAATTTAAAAAATTAGTACTATGGCAGATGATAAAAAAGTAATATTTTCGATGCAGGGTGTATCCAAGGTGTTACCTTCGGGAAAACAAATTTTAAAGGATATTTATTTATCGTTTTTTTACGGAGCTAAAATTGGAATTTTAGGTTTAAACGGTTCAGGTAAGTCAACTTTATTAAAATTAATAGCTGGTGTAGATAAATCTTTTCAGGGTGATATAACTTTTTCGCCAGGATATACTGTTGGATATTTAGAGCAAGAACCCGAGTTGGATGAAAATTTAACAGTTCGACAAGTGATTGAAGAAGGTGTTGCCGAAATTGTGGCTATCTTAAAAGAATATGAAGAAATTAATAATAAATTCATGGATCCGGAAATTTTAGAAAATCCGGATAAAATGGATAAATTAATTGCTCGTCAAGCAGAAGTTCAAGAAAGAATAGATGCAACAAATGCTTGGGAATTAGATAATAAATTGGAACGCGCAATGGATGCTTTAAGATGTCCTGAGGGCGATACGTCTGTAAAACATTTATCTGGTGGTGAAAAACGTCGTGTGGCTTTGTGTAGATTGTTGTTAAAACAACCTGATATTTTGTTGTTAGATGAGCCTACCAACCACTTAGATGCGGAATCTGTTCAATGGTTAGAAATATTTTTAGCTCAGTATCCTGGAACTGTAATTGCTGTTACACACGACCGTTATTTCCTAGATAATGTAGCTGGCTGGATTTTAGAGTTAGATAGAGGCGAAGGTATTCCTTGGAAAGGAAATTATTCTTCTTGGTTAGATCAAAAATCTAAAAGATTAGAACAAGAAGAAAAACAAGAAAGCAAACGCCGTAAAGCATTACAACGAGAGTTGGAATGGGTGCGTCAAGGTGTGAAAGGTAGAGGAACTAAAAGTAAGGCTCGTTTGGCTAACTATGATAAAATGTTGAGTGAGGATGGAAAGGAAAAATTAGAAAATTTAGAGTTGTATATTCCTAACGGACCGCGTTTGGGTAATGAGGTTATAGAAGCAGTGGGAGTTTCTAAAGCCTTTGGAGATAAAGTGTTGTACGAAAATTTAAACTTTAAATTACCTCCTGCTGGTATTGTTGGAATTATTGGTCCGAATGGAGCCGGTAAAACTACTTTATTCCGAATGATTTTAGGCGAAGAAACTCCAGATGAAGGTACATTTAAAGTGGGCGAAACAGTTAAAATTTCTTATGTAGATCAAAATCATAAAGCTATTGATCCAGAAAAAACAGTTTTTGATGTTATATCTGATGGTTTGGATAACGTAGATTTAGCGGGAAAAGTAATTAATTCTCGTGCGTATGTTAGCAAATTCAATTTTGCTGGTCAGGACCAAAATAAAAAATGTGGAGTATTGAGTGGAGGAGAGCGAAACAGGTTACATTTGGCTTTAGCATTAAAAGATGGCGGAAACGTGTTGTTACTGGATGAGCCAACCAATGATATCGATGTAAATACATTGCGTGCATTGGAAGAAGGCTTAGAGAATTTTGCAGGTTGTGCAGTAATAATTTCGCACGATAGATGGTTTTTAGATAGAGTTTGTACGCATATTTTGGCTTTTGAAGGAAACTCGCAAGTATATTACTTTGAGGGAACATATAGTGAGTACGAAGAAAATAGAAAAAAACGATTGGGTGACGCAGGACCTACACGAGTGAAGTTTAAAAAATTAACTAAAAATGGATAAAAAAATGAGGGCAGGTTTTCTTGCCCTCATTTTTTGATAAAATCGAATACAATGATTACTAAACCAGCTATTCCAAAAGGAACAAGAGATTTTACCCCCGATAAAATGCTAGGGCGTAACTATATTTTTGATACCGCAAAAAAGGTTTTTAAACAATTTGGTTTTTTGCAAATTGAAACACCAGCAACCGAAAATTTATCTACTTTAACTGGAAAATATGGGGAGGAAGGCGACCAATTGATGTTTAAAATATTAATGCGAGGTGATAAATTTAAAGCGGCTGTGGAAAATGTAGCAACACAATCTTCCGAGCATCATTTTTCCGATTTGGCTTTGCGTTACGATTTAACTGTTCCTTTTGCGCGTTTTGTAGTACAACACCAAAACGAAATTACTTTTCCGTTTAAACGTTTTCAAATTCAGCCTGTGTGGCGTGCAGACCGACCGCAGAAAGGAAGGTATAGAGAATTTTACCAATGTGATATTGATGTAGTAGGTACGGATAGTTTGTGGTGCGAGGTGGAGTTTATACAGATTTTTAACTTGGTTTTATCGCAATTAAAAGTACCTGGATTTGTAATTAAAATGAACAATCGTAAAATTTTATCAGGAATTGCCGAGTTAATTGGAGCCGAAGATAAAATTGTGGATATCACTGTAGCTATTGATAAATTGGATAAAATTGGTATAGAAGAAGTAGTGAATGAATTAAAATCCAAAGGTTTAACCGATGAAGCGATTGAAAAATTACAACCCATTTTGCAATTAAAAGGAAACAACGAAGATTTAATTCAAAGTTTAGAGCAAGTTTTGTCTAAAAGTGAAATAGGTTTAAAAGGTTTGGAGGAGCTAAAATTTATATTGGAGCAATGTAAAAAGTTAAATATTGATGAGGCATTACGATTGGATATTACTTTGGCAAGAGGTTTAAATTATTATACAGGAGCTATTTTTGAAGTAGGTTGCGAAGGTTTTAAAGGCAGTATTTGTGGTGGAGGAAGATACGATGGATTAACCGATTTATTTGGATTAAAAGGTGTATCGGGCGTTGGAATTTCCTTTGGTGCGGATAGAATTTATGATGTTTTGGAACAAAATAATTTATTTCCACAAGAAGAATTAAATCAGTTGGATGTTTTAGCATTAAATTTTGGAAATCAGGAAGTGGCTTATGTATCAATGGTATTACAACAATTGCGCGCAAAAGGTGTAAATTGCGAGTTATATCCAGATACGGCTAAAATGAAAAAACAAATGCAATACGCCGATAAAAAAAGGGTGAAGTATGTTTTAATTGTTGGGGAAGAAGAAATGCAAAAAAACACTTTGGTACTTAAAAATATGGTGGAAGGCACGCAAACCGAGTTTAATTTAAATGATTTAATCAGCTATAATTTTTAAAATGACAGTTAAAGTTTTACTGGTAGATGATAAAACCGAAAATTTGTTTGCGCTCGAAAAGATGTTGCAATCGGATAATCGTGTGTTTTTAAAAGCTACTTCCACCAGTAATGCTTTAAAATTGGCTATCAACAACGAGTTGGCTTTAATTTTATTGGATGTTCAGATGCCCGAAATGGATGGATTTGAATTGGCTAAAATTTTAAAATCCAACTCTAAAACCGCCAATATTCCAATCATTTTTGTTACTGCAATCAACAAGGACGAAAAATATGTACTAAAAGGCTACGATTTAGGTGCGGTGGATTATTTATTTAAACCTTTAAACCTTGCTATTACCCGAGCAAAAGTAGATACTTTTATCAATTTATATCAACAAAATAGAGAATTAGAAAATAAAAATATTTTATTAGAAAATTTAACACGTTTAGTAGATAACTCCTTAAATATTACCTGTATATTTAAAAAAAGCGATTTAATTATTCAGGAAGTTAATACTACTTTTTTATCCCTCTTAGGAT
>JBEEPA010000247.1:0-3698 GCA_041191385.1 Bacteroidota bacterium
TCCATAACCCGATAAATAAAGCCAATTTCCTTGATTAATACAAACGTCATAATCAATTAAAGCATGCTCAAAATATGCAGAACCCAAACGATAATCTACTTTTAAATCGTTAATTAAATAACTTGCTACAATTTGTCTACTCCTGTTGCTTAACCATCCTGTAGCATTTAATTCTTGCATACCTGCATTTACAAAAGCTTCTTCGGTTTCTGCATTTTTCCATTGTTTAAATTTTATTTCATCTATTTGCAAATCAGGTATGTTATTTTTATTAAAGCCACGTTTATAAAACATACTGTTTCCACGTTTTAATAAAGTGTGTCTAAAAAATTCACGCCACAATAGCTCAAAAAACAACCAGTAAGTAGATTCATTTGTACCTCTCTCTTTTTCATAATTCAAATTTAACCTATAAACTTCCTGAACAGACACGTTTCCTAAACTTAAATATGCGGATAATCTGGAGCTAAAATCGCCTAATAAACCATTTCGTGTTTGTTTATATACGCCAATATTATCACTCTCCCACCAATAAAATTGTAAGCGTTTTAAAGCTTCGGTTTCTCCAGGCGGAACAACAAATTGTGTGTTAATTGTATTTTCCCAAAGTATAAAATTTTTATTGCTAATAAAACAATTATTATGCTTTTTCGATAAAATATTTTCGTTAGGATAAGGTATATTTTTTTCTACCATAAACCTAAATTTAGTAAAATTATCAGGTAATTTTTTGGGTGATTGTTGGATAGGAATTAAAAATCCATCTTCTATAATTGTAGTTTGGACGTTAGATGGAAGTGCTTGTATAACTTTTTGCTGAATTTGATTTTCTTCGCCAGCAATTTCCAATGGACAAATTAAATGAGTAATTGCATTTTGCAAACAAAACTCACTAATAATTTTATCCGATTTACCTTTGTAGGCGTGTAAATTTATATTGTATTCCTGTAAATTTTTATTTAAATCTAACAAGTTTTGGTACAAATAACTTTTGCGTAAGTTACTCATTTTAGGTATTCCAAATTGGGAACTTTCACCAAATAAATCATCCAACACATTTATCACAACAATATTATTGCTAATTTTTTGGGCAGCACACAACAGCGGATTGTCTTTTATCCGTAACTGATTCGTTAGCCACACCAAAACTTTAGCCTCTGCCATTGTTGTTAAAATCTATAGGTTTAGGAATTTCAAAAGTTTCAGCATAACTTAAACGTGCTTGTAAATCTAAATTATAATAAGCATCTAATCCACCAATACTCATACTTCCAGCGTTTTGCAAGTCCACAAAACCATTTTCGTGTACACAGTTAGATGGTAAATGAATATCTGTAATTTTACCCACAATCAATTTTGTTTCATTGCTTTTAATTTCAATCACTTCTTGTAGTTCCAATCCAAATTTTATTAACGATTGTTCCACATATGGAGCGTAAAAATTATTTAAGTACACACTGTTTAAACCTGTAGCTAAAAATTCTGAAGTTTCCCTTGGAAATTTTGCCGAGCTATGATGCGCTTTGGTATAAATCGTATCGTTTATATGGTTGATAGTGTAATACTTAGTTTCTATAATATTTTCAAAGGTGTGGCGCTCCACTTTACCTTGTCTTAAAACAAAACCAATTAAAGCAGGTTCGCTGCCTAAGTGAATAACCGAACTAAAAACCGCCACATTTTCCAAACCACTTTTATTTTTGGTTGCAATTAAATTTGCTGCCTTAGTACCTGTAATTCCGTTAATTAAATGTATGCGATAATGCTTGTGAAATGATTTTAGTTTTTCTTCATTTATATACATAATTATAAAGCTTTAATTGTACTTAAACCTCCATCAATCCTAAAAATTTGTCCGGTTATCCACTGTGCGTCGTCCCCAATTAAAAAATCAACCATAGCTGCAATTTCATCCGGATTTCCAACTTTTTTTAATGGATGGCGATTTTTCGAGTTTTCCAAACCTTTTTCGTTACCTAAAATTTTAGATGCCAAAGGAGTATCAGTAATAGATAAAGCAATTACATTTACCCTTATATGAGGAGCAAACTCGGCAGCTAAGGATTTTGCCAAAGCTTCCACAGCGCCTTTTGCGCTGGCAATAGAAGCATGAAACGACATACCTTGAGCAACAGCAATTGTACTAAACAAAACAACACTACTTAATCCGTTTTTGTTCAACAAAGGCAAGCTATTTTTGATACATTTTACAGCGCCGTTAAAATTAATATCCATATCGTTTTTAAAATCTTCATCTGTTAAGTTTTTAAAAGGTTTTAAGTTGATGCTTCCTGGAAAATACACTAAGGAATCAAATTGTTCTTTTACCGGAAATTCGTCGTTCAGGACATCAAAATTATGATGTTCTACATCGTATTTTTCGGAAAAACCTTTTCGGTTTAAAGCAATAATTTGATGTTTATGCTGGTATTTTTTTACAAAGGATAAACCCACTCCCGAGTTTCCTCCTATTAAAACCACTTTTTTCATTTTGTTTAATTTTTAATTACAATTATTAAACAAAATTACGATTATATATCGATTGTGTACTGTAAATTTCATTAAAAATAATTAAATGCTAAACATTGTGAGGTTTAATGGTGATGTGCCAAGGGTTGAAAACATGCTATCCACTTTATAAAAGTTTTTCGTTGTTGTTGAAAATACTAATAAAATGAAGTGTTTAATCCAATAAATAATTATCTATAACTTTTTGTAACTTTTGTAATTTTGCAATAATATTACATAGATGCACAAAAAAAACAGTAATAAATTATGAGCAAAGAATTACAATATTTAAAATCCTATAAAGATTGGCTAAACGATATAAAATTAAAAATTCGTGTATCTCGAATGAAAGTGGCTTTGGCAGCAAATGCTGAACTCATTTTATTTTATTGGGAACTTGGCAAAGATATTTCAGAAAAATTGATTCAAACTTCTTGGGGAAGTAATGTATTGGATGTATTAGCTAAAGATCTTAAAACAGAATTCCCTGAATCTACTGGATTTTCGAGATCTAACTTATATAATTGTTTAAAATTTTACTCATTTTACAAAAATGATTTAATTGTCCAACGCAGCGTTGGACAAATTCCTTGGAGGCACAATGTACTCATTGTAAGTAAAGCCAGCTCAATAGAAGAAGCTTTGTTTTATATTTCTAAAACACTAGAAAATGGTTGGAGTAGTGATGTTTTAGCTTTACAAATTAAATCTGGATTGTTTAATCGAAATGGTAAATCGATAAATAATTTTAAAACAACATTGCCTAATCCAAACTCGGAACTGGTTGAGCAAACCCTCAAAGATCCTTATCATCTAGATTTTATAACCGTTGCTCCTCAAGCGAAAGAATTAGATATTGAAAAACAACTGGTGCAACATATTTCTCAATTTTTATTAGAATTAGGGAAAGGGTTTGCTTTTGTTGGTAGGCAATTCAGTTTGGCGTTGGGAGAAAAAGAGTACATTATCGACTTACTTTTTTATCATGTAGTTTTAAAGTGTTATGTGGTTATAGAACTGAAAAATAAAGATTTTGAACCAGAATTTGCTGGAAAACTTAACTTTTATCTAACATTAGTAGATAAAACTTTAAAAAACACAGACGATAAGCCTACAATTGGAATTTTACTTTGTAGAGGTAAAGATAATTTAGAAGTAGAATACGCATTACAAGACATCAACAAACCTAT
>JBEEPA010000248.1:0-2627 GCA_041191385.1 Bacteroidota bacterium
TTTAATCATTTTAAATTTAGAGAAATTAAATGTTTGGTTAGCGCAGTTCGAAAAATAATTTTAAATTAATAATGAAAAGTATAATACAATTACTCCCAGATCATGTAGCTAATCAAATTGCAGCTGGTGAGGTAATTCAGCGACCAGCAAGTGTTGTAAAGGAATTGCTAGAAAACTCTATTGATGCTGGTGCTGGTAAAATTCAGTTGCTAATTAAAGAAGCTGGTCGTTCGGTAATTCAGGTAATTGATGATGGTAGTGGGATGTCGCCTTCTGATGCAAGGATGTGTTTTGAAAGACATGCAACATCCAAAATTAGTTCGGCAGATGATTTATTTAATTTGCACACTAAAGGTTTTAGGGGGGAGGCTATGGCAAGTATTGCTGCAATTGCACATATCGAATTAATTACCAAAATGGACGAGGATGATTTGGGTACGAAAATTATAATGGAGGGAAGTGAAGTTATTGAAAATGAGTCTTGTTCGTGCGCTACAGGAACTTCAATTGCAGTAAAAAATTTATTTTACAATGTTCCTGCTCGTCGCAAATTTTTAAAAACCAATGCAATTGAATTTAAACATATTGTTGAGGAATTTATTCGTGTTGCCTTAGCGCATCCTTCTATTTCATTTAGTTTACATCATAACGAACAATTGGTTTATTTTTTAGAATCCGGACCGCTAAAAAGAAGATTAGTTGATTTGTTAGGTAAGGCTTACGATAGCAAATTGGTTCCTGTTGAGGAAAATACGGATATTGTAAATATTTCTGGATACATTATAAAACCAGATTTTTGTAAAAAAACACGAGGGGAACAATATTTTTTTGCCAACAACAGATTTATTAAAAATTTTAATTTAAATCATGCTGTTGTTTTAGCTTACGAACAATTAATTCCTCATGGAACTTATCCTGGATATTTTATTTTTTTAGAGGTAAATCCTAATGAAATTGATATCAATATTCACCCAACCAAAACAGAAGTAAAATTTGAGGACGAACGTTCAATTTTTGCCATTTTAAAATCTACTATTCATCAAAGTTTAAGTAAATATGCGCTAAAACCAACTTTGGATTTTGAGCAGGAAAACAGTTTTGATGTTGCGCCCTTAAAAAAGGGAGATACGATTCAGGTTCCGGATATTAAAGTTAATAAAACTTTTAACCCATTTGAGTCCGAAAAAATTCAAGAAAAAAAATGGGAATCTGGTGGTGGAAGTTTACGAAAAAAAACACAGCACAATTGGGAAAATTTATTCGAAAAAAATGATTCTTCTAATAATTTCTTCCAAAAAGAAAAAGAAACTATAACCATACAATTTGAATCGGAGGATACACCTAAGGAATTAAATTTGGATTTTGAGGAAAAAACTAACATTGTATTTTGTCAGCAAATTTCCCATAAATACATTTTAACCAATCATGCACACGGTTTCGCTTTAATTCATCAACGTAGAGCGCATGAACGTGTTTTATTTGATTATTTTATGAGGAGCTTTGGGGATTATAAACGACCGTCTCAACAAACTTTATTTCCCGAAACTTTAGATTTGAACCCTCAGTTTTTAACAGTTTTAGAAGAAATTTTACCTCAGTTAAAAACTTTAGGTTTCGATATTAATCCTTTTGGACAAAATACTTATGTAATTAACGGAACTCCAGCGGATATTCCTAATATTCAAGCAAAGGAAACGATCGAGTTTTTATTAGAACAATATTTGTTAAACGAAAAGGATTTTAAAGCAAAAAGCGATTTTTATATTGCCAAAAGTATGGCAAGTAAAATTGCTATTAAAACCGGACAAGTTTTACAAAATCAAGAAATTATACAATTATTAGAAGAATTGTATAGATGCGAAAATCAAAACACTAGTCCGAGCGGAAAAAAAATAAAAATACTTTTTGAAGAAAACGATATTGTTAAACTTTTTGGAATTTAAAATATGATTAATCAATTATTTAGTCAGTTACCACCTATAACTAAAAACATAATTCTTATCAATGTAATTATGTTTGGTGCAACTTTGTATTTCGATTATTTTACCAATTATGATTTTACTTGGAATATGGGTTTGCACTTTTATTTAAGTGATGATTTTAAGCCATATCAATTAATTACCCACATGTTTATGCATGGTAGTTTAATGCATATATTTTTTAACATGTTTGCCATTTTTATGTTTGGTCCATCATTAGAGTATCGTTTAGGACCTCAAAAATATTTCACATATTATCTTTTAACTGGATTTGGTGCAGTTTTTTTACACTTTGCCTCTTTGTATTGGGAACAATACGATTTAATTATGGCGGTTAAAAATATCCGAAAAACCTACGATGTGGAAGCATTAGTAAGTTTATGGAACCAATATGTTAGCAATGTTGGAAATCCTACTTTGCGTAATCAAATATTTGTGGAGCTACAAGAAGTTGTGCAACATCCTAATCATTTAATGGCAAGTGATATTACGCGAATAAGTTCTTATTTTATAGATGGTTCATTATCCATCGTTGTTGGAGCATCAGGGGCTTTATTTGGTATTTTGGCAGGTTTTGCCATGTTATATCCCAACCAACGTTTACTATTTATGTTTATTCCTTATCCAATTAAAGCAAAATACTTTGTT
>JBEEPA010000249.1:0-7082 GCA_041191385.1 Bacteroidota bacterium
TGCTGTATAAAACACAAGGATCTAAATTTCCTTGTAAAGTTTTGTTGTTTCCTATTAATTTACGTGATTCGATTGGGTCCATGTTCCAATCCAAACCAATCGTTCTGCAATTTAATTTACCCATATCCTCACGTGCAAAAAATGCCCCTTTAGCAAAAACTGTTACCGGCACATTTTGGATAGCATCGCAAATTTGCCCTATGTAAGGTAAAGCAAAAGTATTGTATTGGTCTGGACTTAAAATTCCAGCCCAGCTATCAAATATTTGTAAAATATCCGCACCACACTCCGCTTGCGCTTTTAAATATAAAATTGTGGTATCGGTAATTTTTTGTAATAAAGCATGCGATAACTCTGGCTGAGTGTATAGCATTTTTTTAGCCTTAGAAAAAGTTTTACTTCCACTACCCTCCACCATATAACTAAAGATAGTCCATGGCGCACCCGCAAAACCAATTAAAGGCACACGACCATTTAATTCCTTTTTGGTGATTTTGATAGCCTCTAGGGTATAATTTAAATGCTCGTAAGGATTAGGAACAATTAGCTGATTTACATCCTCCAAGGATTGAATCGTTTTTTCGAACCAAGGTCCACGTTGCTCAATCATTTGATACGTTAAACCCATCGCCTCCGGCACTACCAAAATATCGCTAAAAATAATAGCCGCATCCACATGTAATAAATCAACAGGCTGTATCGTAACTTCGGCAGCCCTTTCAGGCGTTTCCACCAACTCTTTAAAGCCCGATAAATTTGCACGAACATCTCTGTATTCCTTTAAAATCCTACCTGCTTGACGCATTAACCAAACGGGAGTACGTTCTGTTTTTTCCCCTTTAGCCGCGCGAATAATTAAATCGTTTTGTAATTCCATTCTCTTATTTTATAACTTGACGGATTTCCACCAATTTGGTTAACAACTCTTCTAACTGATGTAAAGGCAACATATTTGCGCCATCGGATTTTGCTTTGCTAGGCTCGGGATGCGTTTCGATAAACAAACCATTTGCACCCACTGCAATACCAGCCTTAGCGATAGTTGCGATTAATTGCGGTTTACCACCCGTAACACCGCTAGATTGATTAGGTTGTTGCAAAGAATGCGTACAATCCAACACCACCGGCGCATATTGTTGCATAACAGGTAAGCCCCTAAAATCTACAATTAAATCGGTGTATCCAAAACTATTTCCACGCTCCGTTAACCACACTTTTGGGTTCCCTGCATCTTTAATTTTATCTACAGCAAATTGCATAGCTTCCGCAGAAACAAACTGCCCTTTTTTAACACTTATAACCTTATTGGTTTTTGCCGCAGCCACCAACAAATCGGTTTGTCGGCATAAAAACGCAGGTATTTGTAACACATCCACATATTGAGCCGCCAACTCTGCATCTTTCACCTCATGAATATCGGTAATTGTAGGGATATTAAATTTTTCGCCCACACGCTTTAAAATATCCAAAGCAATTTCATCACCAATACCCGTAAAACTGTCGATACGCGAACGATTAGCCTTTTTAAACGAACCCTTAAAAATATATGGGATTTGTAATTTTTGAGTTATAGCAACAATTTTTTCGGCAATTTCGAAAGCCATTTCTTCCCCCTCGATAGCACACGGACCCGCAATTAAGAAAAAATTATCCTTAGGATTTGCAGCTATTTTAGGAACATACGATAAATCTAACATCAATAATAAATTTTAAAAGCCCAAAGATAAAAATTAAGTGCTACAATAGATTAAAACACATTAATTATTTCACTTAAAATAGGTAAAGTTGAAGTAAAAACCTTTGCGATTTCTTTGCGTTTACCATTGCGGACTTTGCGTGAAATGAGTTTGAAGAGTGCGTTTTGAGTTTTGAAAACCACAACATATTTATTTCACGCGATGAACGCAAAGCGCTTACGCAAAGTGAAAGAAGTAAAAAAAACCTTCGCGATTCCTTTGCGTTAACCTTTGCGGCCTTTGCGTGAAATGAGTTTGGAGAGTGCGAAAGGAAAGTATAAAACCATGGTGATTTTTTTTACCACGGGAAGCGGAGCTTCAAGGGGAGCTTTCAGCTCACACGGTTTCAAGATTTTCAACCAAAAAAGTTTATAACTGTGTGTTGCTTTAGCAACCTTACGAACGCAGTTCCCGTGGTAAAATCAGTTTTGAATGAGAACCGAAATTGAAAACCATGGTGAATTTTTTTAAACCACAGGAAGCAGAGCTTCAAGGGGAATCTATCGATTCATGGGTGGACAAACTTAGTTTAAAAAAGTTAGTTATATTTGAAACTTTCACCCCTGAGCTGAAAGCTCCCTTTGAACGCAGTTCCCGTGGTAATATCATTTTGGAGAGTGCGTTTTGAGTTTTGAAAACTACATTTATTTCACGCGAAGAACGCTAAGAACTTCCGCAAAGCAAAAGAAGTAAAAAAAACTTTGCGATTTCTTTGCGTTTACTTTTGCGGCCTTTGCGTGAAATGAGTTATTTTGCGTGAAGAGAATAATGAAAAAGATTCCTCATTATTGTACCTAAATTCACCAAAAAAATGAAAACTAGTGCCTATCAGTGTCATCTGAGAATCACCACTCCGTCCTGCGGACACCTCGCCTCAAGGCAAGGAGTTAGCGGTGTGCAATCGCACTGTTTTTATATTGCTAAAGCAATTTTTAATAATAGCAAAGCTATTATTTTTAATGGGAATGTACGTAACTCCTTGCCCTAGGGCGAGGTGGCGTAGCCGGAGTGGGGAATTTAGGTAAAAAAACAAGGTTTAATCATAATCCTTAACGGATACTCATTTTGCCAAAAAAAGCAAACTATTTTAGTCGTTAATCATATTTAAAAAATCTTGTTCGGATAAAATGGTGATATTTAATTTTTGAGCTTTTTCCAACTTACTTGGACCCATGTTTTCGCCAGCCAATACATAATTGGTTTTTGCCGAGATAGCCGATACATTTTTACCACCCAAAGCCTCAATTTTTTCCTTTAATTCATCGCGCGAAAAAGAGCTAAACACTCCGCTTACCACAAAACTAGCCCCTTTAAACAAATCTCTTTCCACCTTATTTTCCTCTGCTGCAAGCTCAAATTGAAGTCCTTGATTTTGTAAACGTTGGATGATTTGTAAATTATACTCATCTTTAAAAAATGCAACAATACTTTCGGCAATTTTATCCCCAATCTCGTCCACCGCAATTAGTTCCTCGAAACTAGCATTTTGAATGGCTTGTAAACTTTTAAAATGTGTAGCCAACTTTTTTGCAACCGTAGCACCCACAAAACGAATTCCTAAAGCATACAAAACCCTATCAAACGGAACATTTTTAGAATCTTGCAAACCTAAAATTAAATTATTGATACTTTTTTCCGCCATACGCTCGATACCAAACAATTCTTTAAAATCCATTTCGTACAAATCCGCAATATCCTTCACCAAGTTTTTTTGATACAACAACACCACCGTTTCGCTACCCAAACCAGCAATATTCATAGCTTTACGCGAAATAAAATGTTGCATTTTTCCGACTAATTGCGGCGGACAAGCCCTATCGTTTAAACAATAATGATTTGCCTCGCCCTCTTTACGATGTAACTCACTTCCGCACTCCGGACAATTGGATATGTATTGTACTTTTTTTGCCTCTACAGCACGTTTTTCCTCGTTAACACCCACTACTTTAGGAATAATTTCGCCCCCTTTTTCCACATATACTTCGTCCCCTAGGTGTAAATTTAAATTATCGATAAAATCCTGATTGTGTAAAGAAGCCCTTTTTACGGTAGTGCCCAAAATTGAAACCGGTTGTAAACAAGCCACAGGCGTTATAGCACCCGTTCGCCCCACTTGATACACCACATTTTCCAAAACAGTACTTACTCGTTCGGTTTCAAATTTATAAGCAATTGCCCAACGCGGCGATTTTGCTGTAAAACCCAACTCCTCCTGTACATCATATTCGTTAACTTTTACAACGGCTCCATCAATTTCGAAAGGTAAATTTATGCGATGTTTTTCCCAATAGTTAATAAAATCCAAAACTTCCTCAATACTTTTACAATGTGCAATATACTTTTTTTGGATATCTGGCACTTTAAACCCCCAAGTTTTTGCATTTTCGAGGGCTTCCAAATGGCTGTTAAACACTAAATCTTCACCCAAAACATTGTACATAAAACAATCCAATTTACGCTTTGCCACCACCCTACTATCCTGCATTTTTAAAGTTCCAGAAGCCGTATTTCTTGGATTTGCCATTAAAGGCTCGCCAATTTCGGCACGTTCGGCATTTAAATCGTTAAAAGCCTTTGTAGGCATGAAAATTTCGCCACGAATTTCGAACTGAGGTGGGAAATTTCCTTGTAAAATCAATGGAACACTTTTGATAGTTTTAACATTTTCGGTAACCTCATCCCCTTGCACACCATCCCCACGCGTTACAGCTTGCACAAATTTACCATTCACATATCGTAAACCAATAGCTACCCCATCGTATTTTAACTCGCAAGTATAAGTAAATGGTGAGTTAGATATTTTTTTAATTCGGTTTTCAAAATCAATTAAATCCTCTTTAGAGTAAGAGTTTCCTAAAGACAACATAGGATATTGATGCACTATCGTAGGGAAATTTTTGGTAATAGTACCTCCCACACGTTTGCTAGGCGAATTTTCGTTGGCATATTGCGGAAACTTTTTTTCTAAATCCAACAATTCCTGCATTAAAGCATCAAATTCCCGATCACTTACAGGCGATTGATCCAATACATAATATTGATAATTGTAATTGTTTAGTAAGTTTCTCAGTTCCTCAATACGTAAAAATTCCTCCATAATTTTTGATTTAGTGCAATCCAAATTTAGGATATAAATCACACACCACAAACAAAAATTACAGAGGAATGATAAGCTTTTTTAGTTTTTAATAAAACGTGTGGATTGGGTTTGATGATTGTTTTGTAAAATCAGAATATAAAGTCCGGAAAGTAAGTTATCCACCGAGATTTGATTTTGGTTTACCCACCCAGTTTGCACTAATTTTCCGTTTAAATCGTAAATTTGATAAGGTATATCGTTAGCATTTTGTACATACAAAAATTGATTGGCTGGATTGGGATAAACATGCACGTTTGGCAACGTAATTTGTGTAGAGTTTAAAGGTTCACATCCTGCTTTTCCCCATTCGATATTCATTGCATTTACTTTTGTAATTAACTTTTGCGCCATTTCCTCGTGCGAACATTTAGATGGATGCCAAGCATCGCCATACCCACAATCATCCGCCTTATTTCCTGTATATTTTTCGGCAGTTATTGGCAATTCCAACAAATACACCCTACCATCGGGAAAAGATTTTTGCACATTTTGCGCAATGGTTCTTAACCTAGAAAGTTGTTTAGTCCATGTAGGCCAAAAATCCGATTTTGAATTCCCAAAACAAATTAAAACCGTTGCACACGGGTGTAAATTGAGTAATTTTTGCACAAAAGCAACATAAGTTTCCTCAAATTTTTGATCGTCCATTTTAAAATTAGCACCGCTTTCCTCCAAAGCCATATCATTGGTTCCTAGATGAATAGAAATTACATCAGGATGAAATTCGTTGTGATTATATTTATGAGAAGCATCTTTCTCTAAAGTATTGTCATACATTAAAGGAACGGTTTCGATTAAAGAACCTGTGTTATTGCGGTACATACCTTTCCCAGAAGAAGCCGTTACGTGATAATCTGCTTGTAAAGCCCTAGCTGCAATACTTACCCACGAATAATACACATCCTGATTGGCAGCAACATAATTGGAATTTGCCATGGAAGCCGGACCAGTTGTATATTGCGATACATTACCAAAAGCAGCCGTCCAAGAATCCCCTATAAACTCCATTTTTCGTGTTTTTGTATTTTCGAATGGCAACAACCTTGCATCCTCACCAATCAAATAAAACCCTTTAAACGAGCTGTTTCCCGGGAAAGCCTCGGTAATTTTAATTAGCTCCAAAACATGTTCCTCGTTACTTAAATTGGATACTAAATCGTAGGTATTTTCGCCCGGTAAAATTTTTAATTGCGCTACAACTATCGAATTATCTACAATTACCTTATAATAATTGGTGCTGTTAGCAGTTCCGCTAGTGTAATCGTGCATTACAGCTTTTACACCAGTTCCTTTAAATTTAATTTTAATTGTAATACCAGCGTGGGCATAAACATAATGGTTGGGATTATCCTTATTTATCCTTCCTGTGTATTGTATGTTAGAATTACTTGGTAAAATAAGCGATGCAGAAGCAAAAGTACTGATGCTTAAAAATAACATAAAGTTTAAAAATAGATTTCTCATAGGATTTAGTTTTTAATTGAATAAAAGTGTTGAACAAATCTACATTTTATCCAAAAATGTTGTTTTACATTTATGTACACATTACTTTACATTTTGTGTTTTGTAGTATTTACAAAGCTTTTAGCTGTTTTGGTAAAGTTTGTAAAAAACTAAAATATGTGTAAAAATCATATACAAACATTAAATTTCATAAATTTACCATTCACATTTTAACCTTACACAAATGCGTATTTTTATTTTTACTTTAATAATCCTTTTTAGTTTTGGAAGTTCCCAAAATGATGAAAAATTGCAGTACGAATTAGCAATTGAAAATCAGGTAAATAAATTTAGAGCAAAATATAAACGAGTCGATTTAAAATCGGACGATTGTTTAAAAAAAGCAGCACAATTACATGCCGAATATTTATTGAAAGAAAAAAACTTATCTCATTTCCAGAAAAATAAAGAACTTAAAACCCCTGAAGATAGGGTTAAAAAAAGCAATTGCGAATACATAATTATATTGGAAAATGTAGCCTATTTCGAATTTGATAATTTACCATCATCCGATGAAGGAGCCAAAAAACTAATGAATTTATGGATACAATCCAAAGGACACAAAGAAAATATGATTAACAAAATGGTAACACAATTTGGCACCGCTGTAGCATTTGATTTTGAGAACAAAAAAGTAGTTGCCGTACAGGTTTTTTCCAAATAAGCAAAATAGGAATTAGTAAGTGTTAAAACTTAAGGATTTG